>WLNS01000079.1 GCA_009699665.1 Actinomycetota bacterium | reverse complement strand
GAAGTCGGCAACTTCAGCTGCGGCAAGAGTAATGGCGCCTCCCTGAGTTCGTGGTTTTGAGCCAAGTGCCGGTATGCGCTGAAGTCCGTGATCTTCTGTCGACTCAATGATTCTGGCCATCGTCTCGACCGTGAGAACTGGGTACTCACCAACACTGGTCTCGCCGGACAGCATGACGGCGTCGGTTCCATCGAGCACGGCGTTCGCGCAATCAGATGCCTCGGCGCGCGTCGGCCGTGGACTCGTAATCATTGATTCGAGAACCTGCGTGGCAACAATCACTGGCTTGGCCCAGCGACGCGAAATTTCAACGGCCTCTTTTTGCACGATCGGAACAGCTTCCAAGGGCAGCTCGACGCCAAGGTCTCCGCGAGCGACCATGATGGCATCGAAGGCGTCCACAATCTCCTCGAGGTGGTCCACGGCCTGCGGCTTTTCAATCTTGGCGATTACCGGCAGGCGGATGCCCTCTTCGTCCATAATCTCGTGCACCCTGACGATGTCTTTAGCATCACGAACGAAACTCAGTGCAATGTAGTCCGCCCCGAGACGAAGGCCCCATCGCAGATCCGCTTCATCTTTGTCTGAAAGCGCCGGCACATTGACCGCGACGCCGGGCAAATTGATTCCCTTGTTATTTGACACAGGGCCAGCGACTTCAACCGTCGTCGTCACGCGAACACCGTCAGTCTCGACGACACGGAGCGATACCTTCCCATCATCGATGAGCAGTGGATCGCCCGGCTTGACGTCGAGTGGGAGACCCTTGAACGTCGTCGAGCAGATCTCACGATTTCCGACAATATCCTCCGTTGTGATCACGAAGGTGTCACCTACGGCGAGGTCGAAAGGCCCGCCGTCAAACTTTCCGAGGCGAATTTTTGGTCCCTGAAGGTCGACCATCACCGCGACCGCGCGGCCCGAATCTTCGGCAGCTTTGCGCACGTGATGGTAGATCGCCTCATGTACGTCATGAGAACCATGGGAGAGATTCATGCGGGCGACGTCGACGCCAGCGTCAATGATTCCGCGAATAGTTTCGTAGGTAGATGTTGCCGGTCCCAGTGTGGCAACGATTTTTGCTCGTCTCATTCCGTGCGTCTCCTCGTTATGGTGTTACGTGCGCCTGTCTCTGGCGTCTCTCTCGCACGTATCTTCTTGTCGTTCACGTTCTAAAGCGAAAAGGCCTGGTCGGTGGCCAAAACAGGGGCGGGAAGCACGGTAGATCCTGTCAAGTAAGCGTCTACGTGGGCGGCCACGGATCGCCCCTCCGCAATCGCCCATACGACGAGCGACGCACCTCTGCCGGCGTCGCCCGCAATGAAGGTGCCCGGTACGGTCGAGGCATAGCGTGCATCGCGCTTGGCCAGCCCCGATTCATACGCCACGTCGGTCTGCTCGCTCAGGCCCGCCGCGTCTGTTCCGCTGAAGCCCAACGCGAGCAAAACAAGGTCTGCCGGAATCTCTCGCTCGGTACCCGGCTGCGGCACCCGAGCACCGTCGCGATACTCGGTCTCTGCAATGCGCAGAGCACGAACTTGGCCAGTGGCATCGCCCAGAAACTCAACGGTCGATACCAGGAACTGACGCTCCCCGCCTTCTTCGTGAGCCGACGTGATTTCAAAGACCCGGGGCGCGAGTGGCCACGGTTCGGAAACCGGGCGGCTGTCCGGCAGTGGCTTGCCAATCGCGAGTGTCGTGACCGAAGCCGCACCCTGTCGATGGGCCGTGCCGAGACAGTCAGCACCGGTATCTCCTCCGCCCAAAATAATGACGTGTTTGCCCACTGCGGAAATGTGGTCGGGCACACTATCCCCGGCGACGAGTCGGTTCGCTTGAGAGAGATATGGCATCGCAAAATGGATTCCACCAAGGTCTCGACCGGGAATGTCTAAGTCACGGGGCGCAAGTGCGCCCGTGGCGACCACCACAGCATCAAACCGTTCGTTCAATTGCTCCCACGAGATATCGACGCCAATATTCGTATCAACGCGAAACCGCGTGCCCTCTGCTTCCATCTGCTCAATGCGGGAATCCACGCTGTGCTTTTCGAGCTTAAAGTCCGGAATGCCATAGCGCAGCAACCCACCGATGCGGTCGTCGCGCTCAAAGACCACGACCGTATGACCCGCGCGCGTTAGCTGCTGGGCGGCGGCCAGTCCGGCGGGGCCGGAACCGACAACGGCGACCGTCTTTTCGGTAAGGCGCTGCGGAATATGCGGCGTGAGTCCGCCGTTGGCCATGGCGTGGTCAATGACCGACACCTCGACGTTCTTGATTGTGACGGCAGGTTGGTTGATCGCCAACACACACGCGGATTCACAAGGAGCGGGGCAGATGCGTCCGGTAAATTCTGGAAAGTTGTTTGTGGCGTGCAAGCGTTCGATAGCCGCTTCAAAGTCATCGCGCCAGACCAGATCGTTCCACTCCGGAATGAGATTTCCGAGCGGACATCCTTGATGACAGAACGGCACTCCGCAATCCATGCATCGTCCCGCTTGTCGTTTGAGCGCTTCGGGATCGCCCGGTTCATAAACCTCATGCCAGTCCTTGACACGCAGAGGAATGGGTCGCCGTTGCGGCAGCTCTCGATCGCGTGTTCGCAGGAACCCCTGTGGATCAGCCACCGGTCACCTCCAATATGCGCTTCCATGTTTCGCTGCCGTCCGGATCCAGTCCCTCAATCACGGCAGTCTCCCGGGTCTGCAATACGGCGGCATAGTCACGCGGCGTGACCTTGACAAAACGATCGAGCGCTGCGTCGCCTTCAGCCAACAGTAACTGTGCGAGCGCACTATCGGTCATCGATTCATGTTGAACGAGCAGGTCACGCACGATTTCGCGGTCCGAGCCTCCCAGTTCATCAAGAATAATTTCTCCCGTGGATAAGGCTTCCGAATTTACGCTGTCGCGATTGAGGCGATGCACGTAGGCAATACCGCCTGACATCCCGGCGCCCAAGTTACGACCCGTGGGACCCAAGATCAGAGCAAGACCCCCCGTCATGTATTCGAGGGCGTGGTCTCCCACGCCTTCAACGACAGCCGTTGCTCCCGAGTTCCGAACCAAGAAGCGTTCGCCAACCAGGCCGTTGATGAAAAGAGAGCCGGACGTGGCCCCGTAGCCCACGACGTTTCCGGCAATGACGTTGTCTTCCGCCGGACAGGTCGCGCGGGGATCCTGGCGAACAACGACGATTCCCCCGGATAGCCCTTTGCCCACATAGTCGTTGGCGTCACCGACGAGCCGAAGCGTGATTCCTGCGGGCATAAATGCCCCCAGAGACTGACCCGCAGAACCCGTGAGAGTGATATCGATTGTTCCCGTCGGCAGGCCGTCCTCACCGTGCGCTTTAGTAAGTTCATGACCCAAAAGGGTTCCGACGGCGCGTTCCGTATTTTGAATATCCATGCTCAGGGTCATCGGCTCGCCCGTGTGCAGGGCCGTTTGTGCCTGCCCTACCAAGACGCGATCGAAATGCGAATCAAGGTTATGATCCTGGTCGCGAGTATGACGTCGTGGTCGATCCGGATCGAAGGTGCCCGGCTGAAGTATCGGCGAGAGATCGAGGCCTTCGGTCTTCCAGTGTCCAATGGCACGGTTGGTGTTGAGCAAGTCGAAACGCCCAATGGCCTCTTCGAGCGACCTGAGGCCCAGTGCTGCCAAATGTTCCCGCACCTGTTCGGCAATGAATTCAAAGAAATTTATCACGAACTCTGGTTTGCCCGAGAACCTGCTGCGCAGTTCCGGATTTTGCGTAGCGACACCGACGGGGCAGGTATCAAGGTGGCACACCCGCATCATGATGCACCCACTGACGACAAGTGGCGCCGTCGCAAAACCAAATTCTTCGGCGCCGAGCAGCGCGGCGACGATCACATCGCGACCCGTCTTGAGCTGACCGTCGACCTGCACCACAACGCGATCGCGCATATCGTTTGCGATCAATGTTTGCTGGGCCTCAGCAAGACCGAGCTCCCACGGAGTGCCCGCGTGCTTGAGCGAATTGAGCGGACTCGCACCGGTGCCACCGTCGTGACCACTAATCAGAACGACATCGGCCAAGGCCTTGGCGACACCCGCCGACACAGCACCAATACCCGATTGACTGACCAACTTAACGTGAATTCGTGCTGAGGGATTTGAACGCTTGAGATCGAAGATCAGTTGTTTGAGGTCTTCGATCGAATAAATGTCGTGGTGAGGAGGCGGTGAAATCAAACCTACTCCCGGAGTTGAATGGCGCGTGCGTGCAATCCACGGATACATCTTTCCGGGTGGTAGCTGGCCGCCTTCTCCCGGCTTAGCACCCTGAGCCATCTTGATTTGAATATCGTCGGCGTGGGTCAGATACATACTCGTCACACCGAAACGACCCGAGGCAACCTGCTTGATGGCAGACCGACGTTCCGGATCGGTCAGTCGCACGCTGTCTTCACCACCCTCACCGGTGTTTGACTTTGCGCCCAATCGATTCATCGCAATGGCGAGCGTTTCGTGAGCTTCGGGCGAAATCGAGCCATAGCTCATCGCCCCTGTCGAAAACCTTTTGACGATCGAGGCCACGGGCTCGACCTCGTCCAACGGAATCGGCGTGATTTCTTTACCGCCAAGGCCGAACAGGCCGCGAAGCGTCATGAGGTTTTCGGCCTGTGTGTCTACGAGGTTCGTGTACTCGCGAAAGACGTCGTACTTTCGTTCGCGCGTCGCGTGCTGAAGTTTGAACACGGTCTCTGGATTGAACAGGTGTGGTGCACCATCACGACGCCACTGGTACTCGCCACCCGTGGTCAGCCGTTCGTGAACCAAACTTGTTCCCGCCTTCGTCGGGTAGGCGCTGATGTGCCGAAGAGCGTTTTCGCGCTCAATCACCTCAATGCCGACTCCGCCCAGGCGACTGCGGGTGCCCGTGAAGTAGTGATCGACGAGCTCCTGGCTCAAACCGACAGCCTCGAATGTCTGCGCACCCGAGTACGAACTCACGGTCGAGATGCCCATCTTCGACATGATCTTGAGCACACCCTTGCCCAGAGCCTTGATGAGATTTTTGGTCGCCTGTTCCGGGCTCACATCGGTGATGAAGCCCTCCCGAATCATGTTCTCTACCGATTCCATCGCCAGGTAAGGATTTAGTGCCCCCGCGCCATAGCCGATCAGGAGAGCCGCATGATGAACCTCCCGAACATCTCCGGCTTCTACGACGAGCGATACCTGCATGCGCGACTCTTGCCGAATCAGGTGGTGATGAATAGCAGAAACAAACAGAAGCGAGGGAATGGGTGCCAATTCGTGGCTGCTATCTCGATCGCTCAAGATCAGATACGAAACACCCGCCTCGACCGCGCTGTCAACCTCAGCGCACAGCTCGTTCAGTCGTGCCTCTAACGCCTGCGAACCCCCACTTGCTCGGTAAAGGCCCGAAATGCGCAGCGTCGCTGGACCGTTTGTCGTATCGGGTAGGTGCAGTATCTGACTCAACTGGTCGTTATCGATGATGGGAAAGGGTACGACAACCTGACGGGCATGCTCGGGCGTCGCATCCAAGAGGTTTCGCTCAGGGCCCAGTCCCCGACGCATACTCGTGACAACCTCTTCGCGGATGGAGTCCAGGGGCGGGTTCGTCACCTGAGCGAACTGCTGCGTGAAATAGTCAAAGAGGTTTCGCGGCCGTTCGGCCAAGACTGCTATCGGAGTATCAGACCCCATGGCGCCCAAGGGCTCCTGCCCCGTGCGTGCCATCGGCGCGAGCATGATGCGAAGGTCTTCCTCGGTGTAGCCAAAGGTACGCTGGCGTCGAGCAACAGAGGCGGGTGAGTGCACAACGTGCTCTCGCGGCGGCAGAAGTGCAAAATCAATCCGTGCCTCAGAAATCCAATCGGCCCACGGTCCGCTCGATGCGAGGTCATCTTTGATTTCGTCGTCCTCGACGATTCGCCCGGCATCACTGTCAACCAAAAACATTTTGCCGGGCTGTAGGCGACCCTTCTTAACAACACGACTCGGGTCAACCGGGTAGACACCGATTTCGCTGGCAACAACGATTAAGCCCTCGTCGGTGACGAGATACCGACCGGGCCGAAGGCCATTCCGATCAAGTGTGGCACCAACGAGTATGCCATCCGTG
>WLNS01000078.1 GCA_009699665.1 Actinomycetota bacterium | reverse complement strand
TGCGCAACACGCGGTTGAGGACATCGTGGCCCGGCCCAGCACCGACGGTCTGGCGGAGCGCCGCGGCGAGCGAGTCTTGATCGTTATGCGAAAAGAGCGGGCACTGCGCGCGCAGATCATCGAACTTTGTTGCGAGGAGTGGATCGTCCTTGACGAAGGAGTAGTTGTGGAGGTACGCACCGCCGTTCAAGACGACGGGCGAAGCTCCCTCATGGAACACCGTGTGCCCATCGGCGAGGTAGGTGACGTATTGCCGCGTCTGGGCTGAGGGGTGGAGCACGTCGCGATGGCCACCACCGACCCACGTGACGATGTTCTCACCGTCAGCAGGCTGGCAGTCCTCCCACTGCTTCAACTCGATGATCGTTGCACTGTCTTGCCCCGCATCGTTCGCACCAGTCAGCATCACGTCCAAGCGCTTGGACGACTGAGGCAGCTGGTACTCAATGATGATGCCCTGCTCGCCAAGCCCGGCCTTCTCACAGGCCCAGCTAAAGCGCGGCAGCGAATTCGCCCACGACCTCTGCTCACCCTTACCCGCATCGCGTCCGAATTCGCGTCGGAACGCACCGTTGACGATCTCCGCGATCCGATCCGACTTGATGTCGTCGTAGAAGCGCTCGCAGGTGGAGTGGTAGAGGAGCATCCGTTGTGATTGTGACACGGCGTAGGGGTGGGTGGCGATTTGCTGAACGGGACCGCTGAACGTTTACGGTGGCGCGAATAGTTCGTCAACATTATTTCGCGTAAGCTGCCTGTCCATGGCGCCCGACCTCTACAGCAATGGATAATCCGCTAGATCTTGCACCTGGCCTGTACGAGCACGTTGTCACCGAGGCGCTTGAGCAGGCGCTCGCCGGTCGATCCGACGCAAAGCTACGCGCGCTCAACCCCGTTGATGCCGACGAGGCCCTAACCCAGCACGTCTCGACGCTGGTTCGCCGCGCACTCGTGCAGGCTGGCGAGGCGAAGGGCACCCCGGTTGAGAAGCTTTCAAAGCAAGTAGAACTCACGAACGCAGTTCTGCAGGTGCTTCGCGAGCATGCCGACCTTGAGGCGGGCGACCTTGTCGCGGAGTCGGCTGAGGAGTTGCTGGCAATTCCTGGCCCCGGCCCGGCTCATCATGTCCCCGAGCGCCCGTTTGCTCCATTGCGCTCGAGTGCGTTGCTGGTCAACGGCAAGCGAGAGCCGAGCATCGGTCAGGAACTGCTGCTCGAGATCGAATCTGCCGATGAGATTCTGCTGCTCTGCGCGTTCCTCAAATGGAGTGGCGTGCGCATCGTGCTCGATGCCTTGCGTGACTTCACGGCACGCGGCGGCCGACTTCGTGTGATCACAACCACGTACTGTGCTGCGACAGAGGTCCGCGCGCTCGAGGAGTTGCACGGGATCGGCGCGGAGATCAAGGTGTCGTATGAGACGCAGGCGACTCGGCTGCATGCGAAGGCCTGGTTGTTTGAGCGGCGCTCTGGTCTCTCCACGGCCTACATCGGCAGCTCAAACCTCTCGTACAGCGCGCTCGTCGATGGGCTTGAGTGGAACGTGAGATTGGCGCAGGCCGAGACGCCGGTGATGCTCGAGCGATTCCGCGTTGCCTTCGCCACGCTCTGGGAGGACGAGCACGTCTCCGGCTACGACAAGGACGAGTTTAAGCAGGCGCTTGCTGCGGCAATGGACCGCCCTCAGGCTGGCGAAGCGCCTGCGCTGATGCTCGACATCAATCCGTACCCATTTCAGCGCGCGATTCTCGAACGGCTCGACGCGGAACGCCACCGGCACAACCGTTGGCAGAACCTCGTCGTCGCGGCGACGGGCACTGGAAAGACGATCATTGCCGCGCTCGACTACCAACGGCTACGCACCCAACTTGGCGGCGATGCCTCGCTGCTCTTCGTGGCTCACCGCGGTGAGATCCTGCGTCAGTCGCAGCAGGTCTTCCAGAATGCAACGCGCCTGCCAGCGTTCGGTGAGCTGTACGTCGGTGGCGAGCGGCCTGATCAGTGGCGGCATGTATTCGCAAGCGTTCAATCGCTCAAGAACGTCGACCTTAACGAGCTCCCTCCGGACCATTTTGATGTCGTGATCATCGACGAGTTTCACCACGCTGCCGCTGCTACGTACAAGCGGATCCTCGAGCACTTCAAGCCGAAGGTGCTCCTCGGCCTCACCGCTACGCCTGAGCGTACCGACGGCAAGGACATTCTCAGATGGTTCGGTGGGCGGATGGCAGCAGAGATTCGCCTCTGGGAGGCGCTCGACAAATCGCTGCTCGCACCATTCCACTACTTTGGCATCAACGACGGCACCGATCTCTCGGCCGTGAAGTGGCGCTCGTCGGGGTACGACACGGGCGAGCTCGAGAAGCTCTACACCGCAGACGACGCTCGCGTGGTCCGAGTGCTGCAGCAGGTGCAGCGCTACGTGACCGACCCGCTGGCTATGAAGGCGCTCGGGTTCTGCGTGAGCGTTGAGCATGCACGCTTCATGGCTCGTCGTTTCAACGAGCGAGGCATTCCCAGCGCCAGTGTTGATGGCTCGACACCGAAGGATGAGCGCGACCAGGCGCTCACGCGCCTCCTTACTGGGCAGATCAACTGCCTCTTCTCCGTCGACGTCTTCAATGAGGGCGTTGACCTCCCCGCCGTGGACACCATCCTTATGTTGCGCCCGACCGAGTCGGCGACTGTCTTCCTCCAGCAGCTCGGGCGAGGTCTGCGACGTTGTGATGGCAAGAGCGTCTGTACGGTCCTCGACTTTATTGGGAACCAACGCAAAGAGTTTCGCTTTGCGTCCCGGTATTCGGGCATGCTCGGACTCAGTCGCAAGAAGCTCATTGAAGGCCTCGAGAGCAGCTTCGAAACGTTGCCAGCAGGCGTTCACTTTGAGTTGGATCGCGTGGCCCGAGATTCAGTGCTCGCAAACATCAAGGCGAGTGTCGGATCCCGTGTCAACGACCTGGTGCTTGATCTAAAACAGGTCGGGGCAGATGCAACGCTCGAGGTATACCTTGATGAGACCGGTCGAGAACTCGTTGACCTGTATCGAGGTGGCCGACCTGGTTGGAATGGACTGCACCGCATGGCCGCTACGAAGGACGTGCCTGCGAGCGCGGACGAGGAGCGTCTCATTAAGGCCGTTGGTCGCATGCTGCACGTCGACGATGCCGAACGCGTCGCCTTCTATCGCGAGTTGCTCTCGCAACCATCGCCGCCGGATCTCGAATCGCTCAACGTCCGTCAACAGCGCATGCTGGCGATGATGCACCATGGACTCTGGGGCGACGACCCGGCCCGAGTCGTGGGGATGCGTGATGGACTGGCCCGCCTATGGCAGACGGCCGCAGCGCATTGGGACCTGCAGTCGATTCTGGAGTACCACGGAGATCGCAGCGATCGTCTCGTTGCGACGTGTGCCGAGCTGCCAGCGCAAGTGCCACTCAATGTCCATGGTGTCTATTCGCGCAGCGATGTTCTAGCCGCAATTGGGAGAAGCACACCCCAAGCGCCGTACCGTTTTCGTGAAGGTCCACTGCACATGCCGGATCTCAAGTCGGACTTCTTCTTCGTGACACTCAATAAGAGCGAGGCGAGGTTCTCCCCCTCGACCCAGTACCGCGACTACGCGATTTCGCGCACGCTCTTTCATTGGGAGACCCAAAGCGTGCAGAGCCCGAGCACACCAACTGTCCAGCGTTACCTCAACCATCGAGCGAACGGCGACAATGTCTTCTTGCTCGTGCGAGAGACCACCACGACAGATGCGGGAATGACTGCGCCTTTCAGCTTCCTTGGTGCGGTCGATTATGTTCAGCACGAGAGCTCGAAGCCCGTTGGGATCACGTGGCGACTGCGGACGCCGATGCCGGAAGCGGTTCTGCGCGCGTCTGTTGCTGCCGTGGGGTAAGGGGATAACGCCCTTGACCGCAACGGTGAAAGCGTTCCAGAAGACGGTTTGGTGTTTCCCAGATCGGATGGCTTTTATCGCGCTCGAGCCTAACTCAGAAACCAGTATCCGAGTTATCTTCGTCGGGGTTTTGGAGGTCTCTTCGGTCGGTGCGCGTGACTCCGAACGATTCCGTGATTAACGATCCTTAGCAATTACAAGTGAGGGCTGAATGTAGTCAAGAAGTATTCGGAATTCGTCGGGGTGGACAAGGCGGGTGCCGTTAGCGCGAGCGGCATTTGCTTTAGTACCCGAAAATTCGCCGTCGGTGATGAGCATGGTCGTTTTCCCAGAGACAGAGCTCATAACACGAACACCTAATTCCTTGGCACACGCCTCTAGTTCGTCGCGTTGTGCCTGGTCACCGCCGGTGAATGCGACACGGTCGCCAACACGAAGCGGTTCGCCAAGGAGCCAGTTTTCAGGAAGCTCTACGGGAATCAATTCGTCACTACGATGAGCAATTCTTATTGCGCGGGCGACATTCACGACATCAGTAACCATGGATTCCGGCATGTCAAGTAGTCGGGCGGTGTGCTTCAGCTCTTCTCGCTCTTCGCGTGAGACCGTCTCGTCTGCGAGTGCCTCATGTGCGAGTGCAGTTAGGAAGCCCCGGTGCGCAGCGCTAATCTCGTCTTTCGAGAGGTCATACATCTGTGCCAAGTCAGCGAGTGTGAAGCCCTCGTTCGCTGTGATCACTCCATCCTCAAGAACTTCTAGTAGCAGTGCCAAGTAGGCCTTCGAATTCGTGGGCGAACCAGCGTCGATGGCGCTGGCAAGCGCGAATGCATCGAGTGTTTTGATTAGTGGGCTGGACTGGCCGCGTTTTTTCCAGTTTCGCCAGTTCTGTTGTGGGCCACCAGATCGCGGTTCCTGGACAATCCTGTCCCTGCACGGCCCATTTGGCCACTCGACACTCATTGCCGCTGTAGTGAGGCCGTTGTGTTCCGGGCGAACCGTTGGTTGCAGTCTCGGATCCAGAAAATAACGGAGGATCTTGGCTGTTGCCTCGGCATCGTGAATGGCAGAGTGCTGTCGCTCCTGAGTGATGCCAATCTCCATGCAGCAGTCAGCAAGCTTGTGTTGCTGAAGGTTGGGCAGGAAATACCAACTCTCGTCCATGGTGCAAAAAACCGGTACACGAGGGAAATCCCACCCGGCACGTTCGAATTCGGCACGTAAAAACGCAATGTCGAAATTCGCATTATGAGCGACGAATGCATTGCCGCGAAGTAATGCAACAAGGTCCAAGATCGTGTCTGCAAAAAGCGGTGCGTTCGCCACATCGGCATCAGTGATGCCGTGGATATGGGTCGGGCCAACCGGACCTTCAGGGTTAAATCGGCATGTCCACGAGTCGTACGCTTCGCCGTCAGAGTCCGCTAAAACGAGCCCAATCTCTACGATGCGATCAGTCCGCGCGCTGAAGCCAGTTGTCTCAACATCGACAATTGCAAAGCCACCGCGCCTCGACTCCATCATCCCATCCTCATTGTTTAGGAGACTCCGCATGTCATCATAGTTACGCGATCCATTAAAGCGTGCCTGGGACAGGAAGAGTTGGTGGAAGGCTTTCATCGTGATTGACTTCAAAACAGATTCGCGGCTGCCTTACACCATCACGAGTTCTGTTCGTTTTGGGGTAGAACGTATTCGCATTCTCCGCTGTACGGCAAAAGGCGCAATCGCCTCCGGCGCTGAGGAATACGACGCTCCAGTCCTCAATATTGCACTTACAGATTTTAGAGATGAGGCGATTTCTGCATCTCGAATCATCACGCCTGATGATGAGACCACTCAGGCGATCCTCACGGAACACAATCTGCGAGTGACGGACATCGATGAGTTCGAGGCGCTAACGAACGAGCTGTCAAAATCCATGAAGGCCGGCCAAAGAGAGATTGAAGCGCTCGAAGTCCGAGCCGCTACAGACGCTGCATCGTCCGCTTTTTCCACAGCACAGCGGGTGTTCTGGCTCTTGAGCCGGCAAATGCCGCGTGTTCAACTTGCCTTGGCTACATCAGGGGACAGTTCAACCCCTCGCTAGCGGTAGCACCTAGATCGAGATTATCTAGAGATTTGTGATCGATTGTGCGCGTTGCGTTGACTGCGCTTCGCGCAGACCTCTTTATTGCGCAAATTGTGAGTCGCAATTGGCTACCCAACCGCTACGCGCTTGGGCCAATGGCTCCTCTCAATCTCCGTTTCGCTGGCGGTCTCTTAAGCCAACAGGAGCGCCGCGATGTCGACT
>WLNS01000077.1 GCA_009699665.1 Actinomycetota bacterium | reverse complement strand
CGACGATTGACAGCGTCATCGTGCTGGGAATCATCGTGATTATTCGAACGGTGTTGAGCTTTACCATTCAGATCGAAATCGAAGGCACGCTGCCCTGGCGTCGCGCGCTCACCCAAAGCGGCGCTCAGGTGATGGCCCGAGCGGTTCGCTAGCTGGACTGAAAGAGCGCTCGAATATCGGCATCCACACGGTCGAGGGCATCATTCGACGTGGCATCCACATAAACCTTGAGCTTGGCTTCGGTGCCACTGGGTCGCATCATCACGCGCGTGCCGTTGGCTAGGTGCCACGCCAACAGGTTGGACGGGGGAAGGCGCTGGAAGCCTCGACTGTAGTCGTCAACAGAGACAATCGCTGAGCCACCGAGTTCTGCCGGTGGCGTCTTGCGCAGATCAACCATTGTCTTTTCAATGCGATCAACCTCGGTGCGCATTGACAGCTGGCTGCTGACGTAGGCACCGTGCGCCTGGCCAAGTTCGGTTACCTTTTCGAGAATGGTCTGACCCGAAGCGTGCAGGTCGCTGGCGATACCCATAATCGCGAGTCCGGCCGAGATTCCGTCTTTGTCGTGCACGGTCTCTGGGTTAATGAGGTATCCCATCGCTTCCTCGAATCCAAAGAGCAGTTGAGGCACGCGGGCAATCCACTTAAAGCCAGACAGCGTGCGAACAACCTGATAACCGAACGACGTGCCCAGCGATTCCATAGCGGGGGATGAGACCACACTGCAGGCGAGGGATCCCTCCAGGCGACCGGCTCGCGACGCACGATCGCACGCCCACCACCCCAAGAGCAGTCCTACCTGGTTTCCGGTGAGGCGCCTAAAGGTCGGCGGACCGCCCGAAGCGTCAGGCACGGGGACCCCGACGGCAAGACGGTCAGCATCGGGGTCATGCGCGAGCACAATCTGGGCGCCAATTTCGTGCGCTAGGGCAAAGACTCGGTCGAGCACGCCGGGTTCTTCAGGATTGGGAATTGCTGCGGTCGGAAACGTGCCGTCGGGTTCGTCCTGTTCAAGAACTGGAATGGGCATGTCATATCCCGCTGCGCGCAACACGCGACGAAAGGTGTCGCCTCCGACCCCGTGAAGTGCCGTGTAGGCCACCCGCGGTCGAAAGATGGGCTCAGGAACGAGGGCCGCTGTGCGGGCGACATAGGCGTCGACGATGTCTGAACCCGCTCGCTCGAATTCCGCCCGGGGCATGTCGATCAGCGATTTTGACGACGCCACCTGGTCAATTCGCCGAGATATCTCAGCGTCGACGGGACTGACAATTTGGGCACCCCGATGAATTCCGCCGAGGTAGACCTTGTAGCCGTTATCGCCCACGGGATTGTGACTCGCCGTCACCATTACGCCAGCGTCGGCATCGAGTTCCCGCACGGCAAAAGCCAAAACGGGCGTGGGGATTGGACCCGGCAACAGAATGGCGCGAACCTTTGCGCCAGACATAATCTCAGCAGTATCCCGGGCGAACAACTCAGAATTCGCACGTGCATCGAAACCAATGACAACGATGGGCTGATCACCACTCGCCCGCGACGTGCGAATCACGGATGGCCCAGTGATCGAGGCACCGGCTTCCCATAGGTACTGAGCAAGACCCGCAGCTGTTTGGCACACGACCACACGGTTCATGCGCGCCGGCCCAGCACCCAGGCGGGCCCGAAGCCCCGAAGTGCCAAAGGTGAGTCGCTGACCGAAGGCAGCGTGAAGTTTTTCAACCGCAAACCGATCTCCGGCCTCGGCGCGAGCAATCAGCACCGTCGCTTCGGCACGCGTGCTCGCGTCCGGGTCTGCATCGGCCCACGCACGAGCCTGCGCGATCAGGTCTTTGGTCTTGAAATCGATGGCCATCAGTGCGCGAAACCTCTACACGTGCTGACCAGACAAACCTTCTGCGCAGGCGCAACGGCGCGTGGGCACCATTCCTGTCGTCGGGCGGCTGAACTCATGGCTTAACTTTAGGGGCGTGCGCCGTTTCTGTCCCCTGAGTGGCGGGGCATAGGCACCGCGTAGGGTCTGACGCCGTCTACCGGCAGAATGGGGGCATGGCCTATGGATTTGAGCGCACACAGCGCGTGGTGGTGTTGGGCGGTGGTCCAGGGGGTTATGCCGCTGCCCTTTCGGCTGCCCAGTTGGGTGCCGATGTAACCCTGATTGAGCGAACGGGAGTCGGTGGCGCTGCCGTGCTCACCGACGTCGTCCCCTCTAAAACGTTGATCGCAACGGCCGCGGCGGCACAGGGCCTCAACACCGCGGCGGATCTGGGCGTTCAGTTTTTTGTTCGGGCGAACAGTGAAAAGGCGCAGCGGCCAGAAATCGCCGTGAACTTGGCCGACGTCAATAAGCGTCTGTTGCTGCTGGCGAGCGAGCAGTCTCAAGATATGAGCGCCGCACTGACTCAAGCGGGAGTGCGCATCATCTCTGGGCACGGTCGTCTCGATGGAACCGAGGCCGTCATTATTTCGACTGCGCCGGGGGGTACCGATTTTGATCGTATTGAGGCCGACACCGTCATTGTTTCGGTGGGTGCGTCGCCGCGCATTCTGCCCGACGCCACCCCCGACGGGGAGCGCATCCTCACCTGGACGCAGCTCTATGGGCTGAGCCAGGTTCCTGAACACATCATCGTGGTGGGTTCCGGTGTCACAGGTGCTGAATTTGCGGGCGCGTATCGCGCTCTCGGCTCAGAGGTAACCCTGGTGTCGAGTCGAGCGCAGGTGCTCCCGGGCGAAGACGCCGATGCGGCCACGGTTATCGAAGACGTCTTCCGCCGTAGCGGTATGACCGTCCTCTCGGGGGCTCGCGCCGTCACGGCCGAGCGTTCGGGAGAAACGGTTACCGTCACCCTGGCCGACGGCACAGCCGTGACAGGCTCGCACGTGCTGATGGCGGTGGGATCGATCCCGAACACTGCGGATATCGGCCTGGCCGAGGCCGGAGTTGAAATGACCGAGTCGGGCCACATTCGGGTGAATCGTGTGGCGCGCTCCAGCGTTCTTAATATTTATGGCGTGGGCGACTGTTCGGCGACAATGCCCCTGGCGTCAGTGGCCTCGATGCAGGGTCGTACGGCGGCCTTCCACGCCCTCGGGGATGCCGTGGAGCCGTTTGACGAGCTCAACGTGGCAGCCAACATTTTTACCCAGCCTGAGATTGCCACGGTCGGATGGACACAGGCCGATATCGAGGCAGGCACCATTCGGGGCACCGTATACAAGCTGCCCCTCGAGAAGAACCCGCGCGCCAAGATGATGGGCATCACCGATGGCTTCGTCAAGATCTTCGCCACCACGACGTCACGAACGGTCATTGGAGGCGTGATTGTCGCTCCGAATGCCTCCGAGCTCATTTTTCCGTTAGCGCTGGCCGTCGAACACCGGCTCACCGTAGATGATGTCGCGCGTGCCTTTGCTATCTACCCTTCGCTGACCGGTTCGATCACCGATGCCGCTCGGGCCCTGCACAAAGTCGACTAGCAGGTTACGCGGGGTCTTCGATCGTCAACAAAATATGACCGTTCGATACCGTTTCACCAACGGGTGCGCTAATCGATCGAACGAGGCCGTCTTTGTGGGCGGTGACCGATTGCTCCATCTTCATGGCTTCGAGAACGAGCAACTGATCACCCTTGACCACCTTCTGGCCCTCGGTGACCACCACCTTGACGACAGTGGCCTGCATGGGCGCCTTAACGGCAGCCCCCGACGGACCTGCGGCGGATCCGGCCGGAGTCTTGCGCTGAGGCGCGGGACCGAGGGTTACGAGGTCACCCGCGTTGGCGCGCAGTAGTTTGGTCGGCAGCGAAACGTCGATTCGACGGCCGTCCACCTCTACCGTGACATGGCGACGTTTTGGCTCGCGAGCGACCTCGTCCGACTCCCCGCTCCAGGGCTCAATGATGTTGTCCCATTCCGTTTCGATCCACGACGTGTAGATCGTGAACGGAGCATCACCCTCCGGGGCGAAAGCCGGATCGTTCACGACGGCACGAGGAAAAGGAAGAACCGTCGGAAGGCCGTGAACCTCGAACTCGTCGAGAGCCCTCCGGGCACGCTCCAGGGCTTCAGCGCGATTTGATCCCGTCACGATGAGCTTTGCCAGCATCGAGTCGAAGGATCCAGAAATGACGTCGCCGGCGGCCACTCCGGTGTCAACACGAACACCCGGTCCACCGGGAACTTTGAATTGAAGGACGAGCCCGGGAGCCGGCATAAAGTTGCGACCGGCGTCCTCACCGTTAATGCGGAACTCGAAGGAGTGACCCGTGATGAGGGGATCGGAGTAGTCGAGAACTCCGCCCTCGGCGAGTCGGAACTGCTCACGCACCAGGTCGATGCCCGTCACCTCTTCAGAGACGGGGTGCTCCACCTGCAAGCGCGTGTTCACCTCGAGAAAAGAGACGGTTCCGTCGGCGCCGATAAGGAACTCGCAGGTGCCGGCACCCACATAGCCGACCTCTGCCAGGATTGCTTTTGACGAAGCGTAAAGGTCGTTCAGTTGCTTCTCGGAAAGGAACGGTGCCGGTGCCTCTTCGACAAGCTTCTGATGGCGACGCTGCAGTGAGCAGTCGCGGGTAGAAACAACAACGACGTTGCCGTGCTGGTCGGCGAGGCACTGTGTCTCGACGTGACGAGGCTTGTCGAGGTATTTCTCAACAAAACACTCGCCGCGACCAAAGGCCGCAATGGCTTCGCGCGTTGCCGACTCAAACATTTCGGGAACTTCTTTTCGCGTGCGGGCAATCTTGAGGCCGCGGCCACCGCCACCAAAGGCCGCCTTGATGGCTACGGGCAGACCATGCTCGTCAACGAAGGCCAATATTTCTTCGGCACTCGCTACGGGGTTGAGCGTTCCGGGAGCCAGCGGCGCCCCCACTTTTTCGGCGACGTGCCGGGCTGAGACTTTGTCGCCGAGGCGCTCGATGGCCTCGGGACTCGGCCCAATCCAGATCAGGCCGGCGTCGATCACGGCGCGGGCAAACTCGGCATTCTCGGCAAGGAATCCGTAGCCCGGATGAACGGCGTTCGCACCCGAGCGGCGAGCCACGGCCAGAATCTTGTCGATCACCAGATAGGTGTCTGCACTTGTCGTGCCGTTCAATGCGTAGGCCTCGTCGGCGAGCTTGGCGTGCAGGGCATCACGGTCTTGGTCGGCATACACGGCCACCGATCCGATGCGCGCATCACGGGCTGCTCGAATGATGCGCACGGCTATTTCACCGCGGTTGGCAATGAGCACTTTGCGAATGCGAGACATGGCATTTAGCCTAGCGAGCCTGAGCCCCGGTGTGCCCGCCACGTTATTTTCGCCCGTGAGCCACAAGGTGCCGCAAACTCACAGCCACGTGCGCTAGCGTTCCCATAAGGAAACCTTCTTCACTTGTTGGCTGGAATGTCGACCACCCATTCGGACAGGTCGGCATTGCCCGTGAATTCACTCGTTTCATCTCTCGGTCCCGTTCGAGCGACAACTCCCCGCAGCAGGATGGGCATGAGTGTCCCGCCGGAGCGCGGGCCGAGCGCCTACGCGCTCGTGCTGGCGACAGCCAAGGAGGCCGGCCTCATGCGCCGCGCGCACGGGTTTTACGGCATCGTTTTTGGATCTCTGGTTTTGGCCACGGCGGGAGTGGTCTACGGATTCATCGTGCTGGGTGACACGTGGTACCAGTTGCTCATTGCTGCGGCGTTGGGGGTTGTGCTGACTCAGTTTGCTTTTCTCACGCACGAAACCTCGCACCGGCAAGTGTTTGCATCGGGCAGGCTCAACGATCGGGTGGGTCGCATCCTGGCCACCGGCGTGGTGGGCATCAGTTACGCGTGGTGGATGAACAAACACACGCGTCACCACCAACACCCCAACACCGTCGGCAAGGATCCGGACATCGAGATCGACACCATTTCATTCACCGAGGCGGACGCGCGCACCCGGCGTGGGTTCTTTGCCTGGATAACCCGCCGACAGGGCTATCTTTTCTTCCCGCTTCTGACGCTCGAGGGGCTCAACCTGCACCTGCGCTCGACTCTCGCGCTCTTTGAGCGGCGTCCGATTCCCGGCAGGTTTCTTGAGCTCAGCTTGATTACCGTGCGCCTCGGCGCCTACGTCGCCGTTGTCTTTTGGCTGCTTCCCCCCGGGATGGCTTTTGCTTTCATCGGCGTGCAGATGGCCGTCTTCGGTATCTACATGGGCGCCTCTTTCGCTCCGAACCATAAGGGCATGCCCCTCATCTCGGCCGGCATGAAGATTGATTTCTTTCGTCGTCAGGTGATGACATCGCGAAACGTTCGTGGCGGATTTTGGATGAGCATGCTGTACGGGGGGCTCAACCTTCAGATCGAGCATCACCTCTTTCCGGCAATGGCGCGTCCACACCTGAACTCAGCCCGGGGCTTCGTGCGCGCGGCCTGTAAGCGAGAGGGGCTGACCTATACAGAGACAGGATT
>WLNS01000076.1 GCA_009699665.1 Actinomycetota bacterium | reverse complement strand
GCACACCTTCGCCGGAGACGTCACGGGTGATCGACGGGTTCTCGCTCTTACGGGCGATCTTGTCGACCTCATCGATGTAGATGATTCCGGTCTCAGCGCGCTTGTCGTCGTAGTCGGCGGCCTGGATCAGCGTGAGCAGAATGTTGCTTTTTGCGATTTCAACCTCGTCGGCCTTGACCTCTGCCGGCGTAATCGCGGCCGACGCACGCACACGCTTGTAGTGGTTATAAACGGCGACCGATAAGGCCCGCTTCGCTGGCTCTTGACCAATGACATACTCTTCGAGGAAGGCAAAAATCTCTTTGGGCTTGGGCAACTCAAAGTCTTCGGTTTCGGTATCTTTGGCCTCAGCAAGGCGCTCTTCGATGATTTCGTTGCAGAGCTCAACGCACTCGTCGCAGATATAAACACCGGGACCGGCAATGAGTTGCTGCACCTGCTTCTGGCTCTTGCCACAGAAGGAACACTTGAGCATTTCGGCGCTTTCACCAATGCGCGTCATGTGTGCCCTCCTCGCTCGCGGTGAACACGGTGCGTGCCGGGGCAACACCGCTTATCTGCGAGCATAATGCCTCGTGCGGACAACGAATGACACATTGCCGGGCGCGCCACCCGCCGCCAATTAGGCCACAGAACTCGCCACGCGGAAAGCGCTGAGCGAGAGGATGGCTTGAGCAATGAGCACGCCCACGGCAGCCAGCAGCAGCCAATAGCTCTCAAGATCACTGGCGAAAATGCCGAACAGCGTCAAAACCAAGAGCACGACACTGCAGGTGAGATGCAAGACGGACTGGGCCGACATCCGTCGATCTCTCAAGAGAGTCAGCCAGAGGATTGAAGCGGAGATTGTAAATATCGGCAGCGCAGTCCAGGCCCCGTCTTGCCGTGCAGATTCGGCCAGCTGAGGAAAGGAATGTTTCGTCATCCACGTGCACGCAACAATCGCAACTGTGCTGCTGAGCACCAATAAGAAGTGAGCACCCAGACGGGCATATCCGGCGCGGAGTGTGTCGGGAAATGCCGCCCGAGAAAGCTCCGGGAAATAGAGGGCCCAGATCGAAAAGACCAGCAGAACTGACGCGATAAAGAACAGAGGCTGAGCGATGGTGTTGTCGCTTCCCACACTGCCCAACAGAAGCAGAAACGAATCTCCCAAGACGATCAGAAGAATGAGGCCAAATCGCTCCTGAATGACGTGCGACCTCTCCCGAGCATCTCGATGAACCAACTGGGGCATCAACGTGAGAGCGGCGGCAATTGCCACAGGTGTTGCGAGATAGAAAACAATCAGCACGACGTGCACCCCACCCACGTCGCTTTCGGCCGGCACCAGTGCTCCGCCGAAAAAGAGCAGGGATGCCACGCCGAGCAGAACGGCTCGGCGAATAATAAGATTGCGATCTCGCTGGTGGATGCGACCCCGCAGTCCGGTGAGCACAGCACCGCAGCCCAGCGCTACCGAGAGCGCGGCGAAACCCCAGGCGTCTTGCAAACCCGAACCGCGACCGAGAGACAGGGCGCCAACGAGGATCGCCGTCATTTGAACGAGCACGATAACGCGGTGAGTCCACGTTTCGACTTCAGTGACTAAAAACTCAATCGTTGTCACGGCCCACAAGGAATAAACCAGCAAAATGCAGGCAGCGATGAAAGCCGACGTGTACCAGGTCGGCGTCGCCTGGTAAGTCTTAGCCGTCTGACTAAAGGCCGCCACCACCACCAGGTCGAAGAAGAGAACGAACCAGGGAATGCTGGCTGGCGTAAGCGACGCAGGTGGATTTAGTTTGCGAGTGTCCGACACACTCCCTATTTTGCCCGTTCTGGGGCCACGCCGCGGTCTAAACGACGGGAGTGTTCTTGCGCGTGCTGAGCACCTGGTCGATAAGGCCGTAGTCCAAAGCCTCTTGCGCCGAAAGAATCTTGTCGCGGTCGATGTCTTTGTTGACCTCTTCGGGGGTTTTGTTCGAGTGCCGCGACAGCGTCTCTTCGAGCCACGTGCGCATGCGGGCAATCTCGCGCGCCTGAATCTCGATGTCGCTGGCCTGGCCGCGACCCGAGTCGCCCGTCGACGGCTGGTGAATGAGGATGCGCGAGTTGGGTAGTGCCAGGCGTTTGCCGGGCGCGCCCGCCGAGAGAAGCACGGCTGCGGCCGAGGCGGCCTGTCCGAGACAGACGGTCTGCACCTCAGGGCGGATGTATTGCATGGTGTCGTAAATCGCGGTCATGGCCGTAAACGACCCACCGGGAGAATTAATGTACATCGTTATTTCGCGATCCGGATCTTGGCTCTCGAGCACGAGCAGCTGTGCCATGACGTCGTCGGCCGAAGTGTCATCAACCTGCACGCCGAGAAAAATGATGCGGTCGTCAAAGAGCTTGCCGTAAGGGTCCTGCTGAAGGAATCCGTATGAGGTGCGCTCTTGAAACTGCGGGATGATGTAGCGCGATCCGGGCGTGCCTGCGCTCTCGCCAGAGGTATCGAAAGCCGTGCCGCCGATGTGGGGGGTGTACATGATTCTCCTCGTCGCCGTTTCTACGCTTTCGCGCCCTGGTTCGTTCCGCCGCCACCGTAAACATCGCCGGCCGATTCGCGCACGTGATCAACGAATCCGTATTCGAGCGCTTCCTGCGCCGTAAACCAGCGGTCGCGGTCACCGTCGGCCGTAATCTGCTCTATCGACTTACCGGTTTGCCCGGCTGTGATCTCGGCCAGCCGCGTCTTCATCGAGTTGATGAGCTGCGCCTGTGTTTGAATGTCGCTGGCCGTTCCGCCAAAGCCACCGTGGGGCTGGTGCAAGAGCACGCGGGCGTTCGGCGTGATGTAGCGCTTGCCCTTGGTGCCCGATGTGAGCAGCAATTGACCCATCGAGGCAGCCATGCCAATGCCCACCGTGACGATGTCGTTGGGCACAAACTGCATGGTGTCGTAGATGGCCATGCCTGCGGTAATCGAACCACCGGGCGAGTTGATGTAGAGATAGATGTCACGCTTCGCGTCTTCGGCGGCCAGCAGCAGCATCTTCGCGCAAATCTCGTTGGCGTTATCGTCGCGCACCTCTGACCCGAGCCAGATGATGCGGTCTTTGAGAAGCCGGTCAAAGACCGAGTTGGGGGCCTGCATGTCGGCCATGTGATGCTCCGTTCGACGTAACGCGACACCCCAACGCGAGGTATCTTGACGCTTTCGACACTAGCCGAGGCCAACACACCGGCACGGCGATGTTCGCCGTGGGCGCATCACACGCTGGTTGAGTAGCCGACGCAGTCGGCGTATCGAAACCCGTGACGAGTTCCTGCTTAGCGAACGGACGCGAGAATTTCCGTGTTATCGAGCAGTGTGGCGGCGCGAGCACCCAGCCACGCGAGGTTCATGTTGGCAAAATCGACGTCGTCCGTTCCGAGAGCATCGGTCGCCATGATCACAGCGAAACCGCGCTGGTAGGCACCAAGCACGGCAGCTCGAACACAGGTTTGGGTATACACGCCACAGACAACAACGGTCTCGACGCCCTGCGCGCGCAACCACGGCTCAAGCCCGGGATCAACAAACCCGTCGTAGTGCTGTTTGACCGCAACGAACTCGCCCTCGTGTGGCCGCAAAGCTTCTGGTGCCAGTACGCCCGGAGTGTCGCGCACGCACAACATTTTGTCGGGCAGCCAGTGGGGCATGGCATCCGAGCCGTCCGGCGCACAGATCGTGTGGATGTGCGCGACGGGAGCCCCTGCGGCGCGAAAACGCTCGAGCAATTCCGAGGCACCCGCTATGACGTCGTCACGCTCGGGTGTCATGCCGCGGGCAAAAAAATCCTCTTGCATGTCAACAAGCAGCAACCCCATCGAACCGGTCATGAGACGAACCTCCGCTAGTCGGACTTCTTCGATTTCTTGGCCGGCTTCTTGGCAGGCTTGGCCTCGGCGCTGTCTGCCGCGTCGGCACTTTCTTGCGCGTCGACGGCCGAGACGGTTGCCGCGTTGTCTTCAGACTTCTTGGTGCCGGCCAGTTCGGCCAGGTCAATCTTTTTGCCCTTGGTGTCGACCACGTTGGCGCGTTCGACGAGAATCGTCAAGGCCTTGTTGCGCGCTACGTCGGCGACAACCGAGCCCATCTGATTGTTCTCAGAGAGCACCTTCATGAACTCTTCTGGCGACATGCCGTACTGCATGGCTCCCTGGAAGATATAACCCGAAAGCTCGTCTTGACTCACCTCGAAGCCCTCGGCCTCGGCCACTGTGTCGAGCAAAATCTGCTGCTTGAACGTCTTGGTCGATTCGGCGATGACCTCGACGCGATGAGCGTCGTCTTCGAGACGGCCCTCGCCGTCAAGGTGGCGGTGCACCTCGTCGTCGACAATGCCCTCGGGCAGGGGAATCTCAGTTGCGGCAATGAGCGCATCGATCAACTTGCCCCGTGCCTCGCGCCCCACGTCGAACCCTTTGCGACGCGCAATCTCGCTCTTGAGGCTCTCGCGGAATTCGGCCATCGTGTCGAACTCGCTCGCCAGCTGGGCGAAGTCATCGTCGGCTTTGGGCAGCTCGCGTTCTTTCACGGCACTGACGCTCACGGCAATCTGCGCATTCTCACCCTCATGGTCGCCGCCGAGCAGCACCGACTCGAAAGTGGTCGACTCCCCCGCCGTGAGTGAGTCGAGTGCCTCGTCGATGCCCGTAATGAGCTCGCCCGAGCCGAGTTCGTAAGAAATGGATTCGGCGGTATCGACCACATTGCCAGCGATAGATGCCGTGAGGTCGAGCTGAACGAAGTCGCCTTTTCGTGCCGGGCGGTCTACGGTAACGAGCGTGCCGAAACGGCTGCGCACGCGATCGAGTTCATCCATGATTTCGTCGAGTGACACCACGACGGGTTCCACCTCAACCTTGATCTTTGCAACGTCGGGAACTTTGATTTCTGGTCGAACAGGCACCTCGACAGTAAGAATCAGGTCACCCGAGAAGTCCTTCTCGTTGGGCCACGTGGCCACGTCTGCCTCGGGGCGTCCCATCGGGCGCACCTTCTCATCCAGAACGGCCTGGCGGTAGTACCTTTCAATGCCTTCACCCACGGCGTGCTCAAGCACGGCCATGCGGCCCACGCGCTGGTCGATCAGCGGGGCTGGCACCTTGCCCTTGCGAAAACCGGGAATCTGCACCTGCTCGGCGATGTGCTCATAAGCGTGCGCGATAGCAGGCTTGAGCTCATCGGGGCTGACTGTGATGGTCAGCTTGGCGCGCGTGGGACTGAGTTTTTCGACCGTGGTCTTCACTGTGGTCTGCTCCTTGTTGTGGGGCTATGTGCCTAATAAATAACGGGGTGGTGCACGTGCAGGGATGATGGTCGGGGCGACAGGATTCGAACCTGCGACCTCCCGCTCCCAAAGCGGGCGCTCTAGCCAAGCTGAGCTACGCCCCGGAACAAAACCTGCGGGCGAGGGTAGTCGACCGAGCTTCGAACGGATCGCCACCACTGACGACGCAACCAACAAGAATCCTAACGCATCGACCCGAGCCGGTCTGCCGACAGCGTGTGAAGCGCAGTCTGAGGGCGCGGAGCGCGTCTCACGCGTTCTCAGCGATGCCGTAGTAGTCCTTGGCGCCCTTCAACAGTGTGGCGAACTCAGAGCGGTTCGGCGTCTCGGGCGTTCCGCCCTCGACAAACGTGCCGCCAACCACACCGATGTCGTTGGGGCCCGTTCCCGGCAGGTGCTTGGGGAAGACGTACAGCGAGCGCTTGACCTTCTGACCCGCTTCCGTGTGCCCTTCGGCGAAGTACACCAGAATCATGTATTCCATGTCGGCGGGCACCTGGTCCTTCAGCATGATGAGGTGACCCTGAACCGACACCATCTCGGCGTCGCCGTTGAGGGCGCCTGATCCGAGACCGGCACTGTCAAAAACCAGCTTGGCGGGCAGTTCGCCGAAGTCCGTCACCTTTTGTTCGACGAATGTGACGCGGGTATCGAGGTATTTGTGAAGCTCTTGCATCATCACGGCCGTATCCATAAAAATGCCGTCGTCGTAGACCACCATGTTTCGCGTCGTGCCGTTGCCGAAGTCGACAAGCACGTCCTTGGCGGGCTGCATGACCTGGCCCACATACGCTTCGAGGCCCGACTCGTCGCGTGTCTCGAAGTACGAGGGCACAATCTTTGCCCCGCCCGCAAAGTCGGGCTGCTCGCCCTTGGCCACCGCCGCGTAGAACCGATAGGCATCAATGCCCACCTGGTCGATGATTTTCTGGATCTCGGGTGCGTTGTCCATTGAGACGGGAGCGAGCAGGCCGCCCGCGTTGTGGGAGGTGAGCTTGTCAAACCTTTCGGCCAATACGGTCACGTTGCTATATCCGCGCAGCACGAGCTCGTAGGCCGTGAACAGACCAATGACACCCGCGCCAACGACCGTAACCGCATCCCCTTTTGATATCGCCTTGCCCTGTTCGGAATCTTCGACGAGGTCGACCACATACTTGGCAGTGCCAGGCGCG
>WLNS01000075.1 GCA_009699665.1 Actinomycetota bacterium | reverse complement strand
TATTGCCCGTCGGTCCAGAACACGGGGCATGACGTCGTGCACGCGGCGCAGAGGATGCACTTGGTAGTGTCGTCGAAGATTTCACGATTAGCCACCGACTGGATGCGTTCTTTGCCCTTTTCAGGCTTGGAGTTGGCAATCAGGAACGGCTTGACCTCGCGGAACGCCGCAAAGAACGGCTCCATGTCGACAATCAGGTCCTTCTCCAGGGGGAGGCCCTTGATGGCCTCAACGTAGATGGGTTTGGTGATGTCGAGGTCTTTAATGAGCGTCTTGCAGGCCAGACGGTTGCGGCCGTTGATGCGCATAGCGTCGGATCCGCAGATGCCGTGCGCACACGAGCGACGGAACGACAGCGTGCCGTCTTGTTCCCACTTGATCTTGTGCAGGGCATCGAGGATGCGGTCGGTGGAGTAGACCTCAACATCGAACGATTCCCAGCGGGCCTCGTCGTCGATCTCGGGCAAAAAGCGTCGAATGTTGAGCGTGATGGTGAAGGCCTGAATGGCCGGAATGCTCGGTGTGGGAGCAGCCATGATCTAGTACTTCCTCTCCATGGGCTGGTAGTTCGTGATGACGACCGGCTTCCAGTCGAGCTTGATGTGGTCTCCCGCATGCGACGACTCGGCGTCGCCCGTGAGGTAGGCCATGGTATGCACCATGTACTTCTTATCGTTGCGATCGGGAAAATCGTCGCGCATGTGTCCGCCGCGGCTCTCTTTGCGATTGCGGGCGGAATAGACGGTCACCTCGGCGAGGTCGAGCAGGAAGCCCAGCTCAATGGCTTCTAAGAGGTCGGTGTTGAAGCGCTCGCCCTTGTCGTGAATCGAAATGTTCTTGTAGCGCTCGCGCAGACCCTGAATGATTTCGGTCTGTTCCTTGAGCGACTCCTCGGTGCGGAACACCTGGGCGTTGCGGTCCATGCTTTCTTGAAGTTCTTTGCGGATGGATGCGACACGTTCGGTGCCACTGCCGTTGCGAATCTGCTCGACGAGCGTGATGACACCGTCGGCCGGGTTCTTGGGCAGCACGGGCAGCTTGGCCTTCTTGGCATACTCGACGGCATAACGACCGGCGCGCTTGCCGAACACGTTGATGTCGAGCAGCGAGTTGGTGCCGAGGCGGTTTGAGCCGTGCACCGAAACGCATGCGCACTCGCCTGCTGCGTAGAGGCCGGGGATGACGGTGTCATTGTCGGCCAGCACCTCGGCCTGAATGTTGGTGGGGATGCCGCCCATGGCGTAGTGGGCCGTGGGCATGACGGGTACGGGTTCAGTGACGGGGTCGATGCCGAGGTAGGTACGCGCGAACTCGGTGATGTCGGGCAGCTTGGTCTCGAGCACTTCGGCACCGAGGTGCGTGCAGTCGAGAAGGACGTAGTCCTTGTTGGGTCCGGCACCGCGACCTTCGACAACCTCTTGCACCATGCATCGCGAGATGATGTCGCGCGGAGCGAGGTCTTTGATGGTCGGGGCGTAGCGCTCCATAAAGCGTTCGCCGTTGGCGTTACGCAGGATTGCTCCCTCGCCGCGCGCACCCTCGGTGAGCAGGATGCCCAGACCGGCCAGGCCGGTGGGGTGGAATTGGTAGAACTCCATGTCTTCGAGCGGGATGCCCTTGCGCCACATGATGCCCACGCCGTCACCCGTCAGGGTGTGCGCGTTCGAGGTGGTTTTATAAATTTTGCCAAAACCGCCCGTGGCGAAAATGATGGCCTTCGACTGGAATACGTGGATCGCTCCGGTGGCCAGTTCGTAGGCGACGACTCCGGAGGGAACCTTCTTGCCCTTCTCGGTGGTCATCACCACATCGAGCACGTAGAACTCGTTGTAGAACTCGATACCGTGCTTGACGCAGTTTTGAAAGAGCGTCTGCAGAATCATGTGGCCCGTGCGGTCGGCCGCATAGCAGGCACGACGAACGGGCGCTTTTCCGTGGTCACGAGTGTGGCCACCGAAGCGTCGCTGGTCAATCTTTCCCTCAGGGGTGCGGTTGAACGGCAGTCCCATGTTCTCTAAGTCGATGACGGCGTCGATAGCTTCCTTGGCAAGAATCTCGGCAGCATCTTGGTCAACCAGATAGTCGCCACCCTTGACGGTGTCGAAGGTGTGCCACTCCCAGCTATCTTCCTCGACGTTGGCCAGGGCTGCTGCCATGCCTCCCTGCGCTGCGCCCGTGTGAGACCGCGTGGGGTAAAGCTTCGAAATGACGGCCGTCTTGGCATGGGGTCCGGCCTCGATAGCTGCGCGCATGCCGGCCCCACCAGCTCCCACGATGACGATGTCGTAGACGTGGTAGTAGACGCCATCCACGAGCTGGGGCGTTTCATTAGCTGTGCTCACGATGTTTCTTCCGGTTGAGAGGCGAGTCGATTACTGCGGAGGACAGAACGACGGGAGGAGATTGAGCTGTTCAGGACTGACCTGAGGGCACGGGTCGAATGTTGTCGCGACGAGGGTGCCGAGCACGATGAGAATAACCGCGGCTAGGCCGATGAAGGTCTTCATGGTGACACGCAGGCCTCGGTTGCTGGCGTAGTCGTTCACGATGGTGCGCATGCCGTTGGCTCCGTGGATGAGGGCCAACCACAGCATCAGAACGTCCCAGACCTGCCAGAAGGGGCTGGCCCATTTGCCGGCCACAAAAGCAAAATCGATTCCCTTCACACCTTCGCCCAGAACGAGGTTGACGAAGAGGTGACCCAAAATAAGAACGACGAGCACGACGCCCGAAACGCGCATGTAGACCCAGCCGGCTTTTTCCCAGTTGATGCCACGACGAGGAGTTCTCGTGTAGGGCGAGCGGGGGGTTGCGATGGTGCTCATCAGCCCTGCACCTCCGAAAGGATGACCATAATCTGCCGGGGAACGAAGGCGATCATGAGTAACGCCCAGACCCCAATGACCGTCCAGAACATGGCGCGCTGATATTTCACGCCCTTGCTCCAGTAGTCGATAGCGATAATGCGGAGGCCATTGAGGGCGTGGAACACGATGGCTCCCACCAGACCAATTTCGCCGATGCCCATCAGTGGGTTCTTGTACGACGCAATGACAGCGTTATACGCCTCGGGACTCAATCGCACCAAGGCCGTATCGAGAATGTGAACGAGCAAGAAGAAGAAAATTGCGACACCGGTAATTCGGTGCAATACCCACGACCACATTCCCTCGTGGCCGCGGTAGAGCGTGCCACCGGGTCGAGGCGTGGTCTTTGCGGCGCGAGATGCGGACGCTACAGACACGGTCAACCTTTCCTCGTTCGTTCGCAGAAAATCCTGTGACAAGACTACGCCGGTAGGCTTGCCCTGTGACACCCACGGTTGCTCCCATCTCACTCTTTCACGCCGTTATTCCGGCCGGTGGAATCGGTGCTCGGCTATGGCCGCTGTCGCGCGCGGAGGCACCTAAGTTTCTGCACGATCTCGCGGGCACGGGCAGTTCATTGCTTCGCGCCACGTGGGACAGGCTTGCCCCCCTCACCGGCGACGGTCGCATCATGGTGGTGACGGGACGGGCACATCGCAGTGCCGTCGAAGCGCAACTTCCCGAGCTCGCAGACAACAATCTCGTGCTTGAGACGGAACCTCGTGATTCGTCAGCGGCGGTTGGCCTCGCCGCCGCCATCCTCGAAAAACGAGAGCCCGGTGTTGTCATCGGGTCGTTTGCGGCCGACCATGTGATTCGGGGCACACGCTTCTTTGAGATGGCCGTGCGCGAGGCGGTGCTGGCCGCCCAATCGGGATCGATCGTCACCATTGGTATTCGGCCCACCGAACCCGCCATTGGTTTTGGCTACATCAAGGCGACCCAGGCGGCGGGTATCGTCGGAGCACCCACCGCGTTGACGGTAGACGAGTTCGTTGAAAAGCCCACGCAGGCAGTGGCCGAGAAGTACCTGGCGAGCGGCGACTATTTGTGGAATGCCGGCATGTTTATTGCCCAGGCACGGGTCATTCTTGATGTTCTTGCTGAGACGCAGCCACAGATGTACGCCGGGCTGATGGAACTCGCAGAGGCCTGGGATACGCCCAAGCGCGCTCTTGTGGTTGATCGCGTGTGGCCCGGACTCACCAAGATCGCGCTCGACTACAGCGTGGCCGAACCAGCCGCGGCCCACGGAAACATGGTGGTGATTCCGGGAGAGTTTGATTGGGACGACGTGGGTGACTTTGCCTCGATTGCCAAGCTTCACTCGAACGGCCACAAAACCGACCTCGCCATTCTGGGCGAGAGCGCGCGCGTGCTGTCAGACTCTGCCAACGGAATCGTTGTCGCGGACTCGGGGCGAACGATTGCCCTCGTCGGGGTCAAAGACATCGTTGTGGTCGATACGCCGGACGCATTGTTGGTCACGACCATTGCCCACGCGCAGCGAGTAAAGAACGTTGTCGATGCCCTGCGACTGGCCGGCCGAGACGACGTTCTCTGATGAGTAAGGAAGAGCCCATGGAATGGACACTCGACGGCGTCGATCTCGCGAGCCTGCCCAAGGTTTCTCTGCACGACCACCTTGACGGGGGAATTCGCCCCGAAACGATTTTGGAAATGTTGTAATCTGGCGACGTTGAGGTACCAGCTTCGGTGGCGGCGTCGGGTGATATTCGCGCGATGACGGCAGATGAATTGGCCCAGTGGATTGTGCGTCAATCCGAGTCGGGCTCGCTCGTCGAGTATCTCAAGATTTTCGACCTCAACACGGCTCTCATGCAGACGTCCGAAGGTCTTACCCGAGTTGCCCGAGAAGCCGTGATTGACCTCGCTCAGGATGGCGTCGTTTATGGGGAATTGCGTTGGGCCCCCGAGCAACACCTCACGCGTGGCTTGACGCTGGATCAAACCGTTGAGTTCGTCGAGCAGGGCATTGCCCAGGGCATTCAAGACGCGGCGGCACTCGGACAAGAGATTCGCATCGGTCAGCTCATTACGGCGATGCGCCACGCTGACCGGTCATTAGAGATTGCCGAACTTGCCCTGCGTCATCGCAACAACGGCGTCGTCGGCTTTGATATCGCTGGTGCCGAGCTGGGCTTTCCGCCCGCGCGGCATGCCCCGGCCTTTCGGCTGCTGGCCGAGAACATGTTTCCGACCACGATTCATGCGGGCGAAGCGGATGGCGTGTCGAGCATCGAGAGTGCGATTGTCGATGGTTACGCGCTGCGCTTGGGACACGGTGTGCGACTGTCCGAAGACATTGTTGTCGAGGAGGTCGACGACGATGCCACAACGGTGAGCCTCGGAGATGTGGCGCGCTGGGTGCGGGATCGAGGAATCGCCCTCGAGATGTGTCCGACGTCGAACCTGCAAACCGGTGCGATTGCGGCCCGCGGGTCGCGTCTTGACGACCATCCGTTTGACCTTTTTTATCAACTCGGCTTCTCGGTTACGGTCAGCACCGACAATCGAACCGTGAGCGGAACCACGCTTACCCGAGAGCTCGGGCTGCTGACCGAGATCTTCGGTTATGGCCTTGCTGATCTCGAGGCCTTCCAGTTGAACGCGGCGATTGCGGCGTTCCTTCCCCTCGAAGACCGCGAGGAACTCGCCGACATCATCCACGAGGGTTTTGTCGATGCAATCGCTAACGCACGAGCCGCCGGCTAGGCAATCTCGCGCTCGATGTTCGACTGCGCCTCGCGCAGGGCGGGAAGGACGAGCGCTACGGCATCAGCGGGCGACCCGGTGGCCGTCGTTGACACGTTGATGGCGGCCACGACCTGCCCTGACCGATTACGCAGCGGCACGGCGATGGATCGCAGGCCCAACTCGAGCTCTTGGTCGACGAGGCTGTAACCGGCGCTTCGCACTCGTTCGAGTTCGGCGACCAGCTCGTTTACCCCGGTTGTTGTCAACGGCGTCAGGATGGGCCGGTCGCTTGCCTCAAGAAGCGCTCGCGCCTGGCCCGGATCGAGCGAAGCCATGAGGACGCGCCCGAGGGAGGTGACGTAGGCGGGAAAGCGCGTGCCGATAGTAATTTGCACGCGCATGATCTTTCGTCCCTCGACGCGAGCAACATAAACAATGTCGGTGAGGTCTAACACAGCGGCGCTCGCCGACTCGTGCACGGTGGCGGCCAAGCGCTCCAGATGGGGCGTGATGACCTCGGGCAAGCCGAGACTCGAGAGATAGCTATAGCCAAGGTCGAGCACGCGCGCGGTCAGGCGCCACACCTTTCCATCGTTCGTGGCGTAGCCGAGCGATTCGAGTGTCATCAGGAATCGCCGCGCTGTGGCGCGTGTCAAACCCGTTGCTCCGGCTACCTCGGTCAGTGTCTGCTGCGGCCGATCGCGCGAGAAAGACCGCACAACGGCGAGCCCGCGCTCAAGGGATTGAACAAATTCGCCGTTAGCGTTCGAGGACAACGGCCAAACCCTGACCCACACCGATACAAATAGCAGCCACACCAATGCCGCCCCCATTGGCCTCGAGGCGTCGGGCCAGCTGGCCAATGATGCGCGCCCCCGAGGCACCGAGGGGATGTCCGATGGCGATGGCACCACCATCGACGTTCACTTTTT
>WLNS01000074.1 GCA_009699665.1 Actinomycetota bacterium | reverse complement strand
CGTCTTCGGCGAGTATCTGCTCATGAGCCGGTTCAACCTCTTGGCAGGAACGGCATCGGATGGAGTCGACCCGAGTCTGCCAGAGAGTGCGTGGGCGCTCAGCCCGCTCGGCTGGGTCCTGGTGCTGTTGCCCTTCATCGCTCTCGTGGTGGGAATCGTGGTAGGCGTGATAAATAAGAAAGAGAACGCCAACCTGACGAACGACATCCTGGCCTAGCGTCCGACATACGCCACCCTGTTGGGCGCGCTTCTCGTCACGAGGGGCGCGCCCATCGTCTTTTTGCCGACGTGCGCGTTTACAGCGTCGGGTAGTCGCTCGAGTATCGAGCGAGCACGTCGTTGATGGGGGCGTCGAGGGTGAGCCCGCCCTTATTGAGGTAGAGGCCGCGCGTGCAGAAGCGGCGCAGGTCGGTTTCGTTGTGTGAGACAAAGAAGAGCGTTCGACCGGATTTCAGCATCTCTTCGATGCGCTTGTAACACTTGTCTTTGAACGACTTGTCGCCCACGGCCAAAACTTCGTCGACGAGCAGAATGGGCTCTTCCAGGCGCGAGATGACGGCAAAGGCGATGCGCACCTTCATGCCGCTCGACAGATGCTTGTAGGGCGTGTCGACAAAATCGCGAATCTCGGCAAAGTCGATAATCTCGTCGAATCCGGCCTCAATCTGCTGGCGGGTCATGCCGTGCAGCCCGGCGGTCAGATAGACGTTGTCGCGCACGCTGAGATCGTCGACAAAGCCACCCGTAATTTCGATGAGGGGCGCAACACCCTGAGCGACCGTGACGCGCCCTTCGTCAGGCATGAGCACTCCGGCCACGAGTTTCAACAGGGTCGACTTGCCCTGCCCGTTGCGTCCCACCACACCGATGGCCTCGCCCGCCGTGACCGTGAACGACACGTTGCGCAGGGGCCAGAATGCATCGGGACGAACTCGTCGACGGCGCGAACTAAACAGGTCTTTGAAACTGCGCCGGCCGAGCCGATTGCGACGGAATTGGATGCCCACCTCATCGACGACGATGACCGGGGTGGTGGCCGGAGTGGGGCGCGCGACCATCACAGTTCCTTCAACACGCTTCGCTCGAACCGGCGAAAAACCAGCATGCCGATGAGAATCACGATCGCTGCCCAGCCCACGGAGGTCAACGCCAGCCACGGATTCCAGGATTCGGCAAAAAACGCGCTGCGGTAGGTATCGAACAGCCCCGTCAGGGGATTCATTGCTGCCCACGGTTGCAGCGCCACCGGTAGATCGCTTGTGCCATAGATGATGGGCGACGCGTAGAACGCGAACCGCAGGATCAGGCGAACAACGCGCTCGAGGTCGCGAAAGAACACCACGAGTGGTGCGACGATAAGGCCGAGGCCGATGGTGAGCCCGGCCTGTACAACGATGGCCAGCGGAAAGAGAGCCGCATACCAGGTGAGATGCGCTCCCGAAAAGATAGCGAAGATGACCAGAACGGGCAACGACAACAGAAATTCAATTCCCTTTGCCAAGACGATGCGATTCACCCAGATTGTTCGTGGCAGCGCGGTCGAGCGCACCAGCTTTGCGGCGTTCAGGAAGGCGCGGGTGGAGTCACCCACCGATGAGGTGAACCACATCCACGGCAGCAGAGCCGACAGCAGAAAAACGATGTAGGGGCCTGTTCCGGCGGGTCGCTGAAAAACCTGAGTAAAGACGAACCAGTAGATCAAGCTCATCAGCAGGGGGTCGAGGATCGACCACAGGTAGCCCAGGGCACTCGTGGAGTAGCGCACCTTAAGGTCTCGCGCGGTGAGCAACCAGAGCGCGTGACGGTAGCGCGTTCCGGACGTTCGCCGATACGGCGAATCGATGTCCTTGAGCGCCATGCGCCTACCCCGACCCTGTGGCGGTAATCACCGCGAGAATCTAAACGAAGAGGTTGGCGCGCTCCAAGTCGGCAGCGAAATCAATCTCGACGGCGTACAGATCCGAAATGTTTACCGGTTCGACAAGCAAATTGTTCTGCTCAATCGCCAACTCTAGTGCGCGTTCGAAGTAATCCTGGCTGTTGACGCGCGCCAGGTGTGTCAGCAGCGTTGCCTTCGAAGCCGAGTCGATGTAGTTGATGCCAACGGCTTCACCGAGGCCGTCCACGACGATTTTGCTGAGTTCGCGGATGTGTCCTTCGGGTGTCACCGTGTACTTCACCTCTTCGTCGGCGACGGACGACGTATTGACCGTCACGAACGAGCGGTCTTGGTCGACCAGGTGTGCCGAGCGCAGCAGCACCTGTGGGTCAAAGACCACATCGCCGTTCATCCAGAGAACCCCGCCGTCGGGCGTCTCGCGCAGGGCGCGCATGAGGCTCTTTGAGGTGTTGGTGATGTCGTATTCGTCGTTGTAGACAAAGGTGGCTTCGGGGAAAGCCTCAACGATGCTCTCGGCCCGGTAACCCACGACAATCGTGACGGGAACGTCTCCGTAAGCGGCCTGAATGTTATCGAGCTGCTGTCGCATAATGGTTCGCCCATCAGCTAGCTCGGTGAGCGACTTGGGCAGGGACCGGCCGAGCCGATTACCCATACCGGCGGCCAAGATAACAACAGAAAACATAAAATACCCCTCGGGATGCCAACGAATGTGCAAACCCGAAATAAAAATCTGAGGGTGCCTTCGCCATATAAAGAAAAAAGACGACACACCGTTATGTCACCTTTAGTTTACCTGCGGTTAACCTGCAATCCTGAACAACGCATGCACGCGGTGGGTCACGATTCCCTAACGTTCGCATCGCCGTGTTCTGGTGATAAGCGACGCGACGCTCATAGAATGACTCATATGTGGCGCAATTCGCTTGACGATGATCGGCAAACAGATCCGGGTTCGACGTCTGTGCTCGAGCGCGAGGAGCAAGCGGTCATTCTCGACGAGGGTGACCACGAACGTTTTTCGCACTTCGTTCAGAAAGAGAAGATCCTCGAGTCGGCGGTCACGGGGGCTCCCGTCATTGCGCTGTGCGGCAAGGTATGGACTCCCGGACGCGATCCCGAGAAGTTCCCGGTTTGTCCCACCTGTAAAGAGATCTACGAGTCGCTGAATGAATAGAAACGCTCCGATCGGGGTTTTTGATTCCGGTGTCGGAGGTTTGACGGTTGCTCGCGCCATTCGTGATTCGCTTCCTCACGAGTCGATCACCTACATCGGCGACACCGCGCATTCGCCCTACGGCACCAAGTCGATGGCCGACGTGAGGGAGTTCTCGCTGGGAGTGTTGGATCAGCTTGTTGACGAGGGCGTGAAAATGTTGGTGATTGCCTGCAACACGGCCAGCGCCGCAATGTTGCGCGACGCCCGGGAACGTTACGCGGTGCCGGTCGTTGAGGTGATTCAGCCGGCCGTGCGCGCTGCGTTTGCCGCCACACGCAATCACCGCGTCGGCGTGATTGGAACCACGGCCACCATCACATCACGGGCCTATCAAGATGCGTTCGCTGCGGCGCCGCATCTCGAGGTCTTCGCTGAGGCGGCCCCGCGATTCGTCGAGTTTGTTGAGGCCGGGCAGACGAGTGGTCAGGACGTGCTTCGGGCGGCGCGCGAATACCTCACTCCGCTGATTACCGCGGATGTCGACACGCTCGTGCTGGGCTGCACGCACTATCCCTTCTTGCGCGGCGCCATCGCCTATGTGATGGGCGAAAACGTGCGGCTCGTCGGCAGCGATAGCGAGACCGCGAAGGATGTCTATCGAGAACTTGTGAACGCTAGCCTGGACCGCATCGCCCCGGAACCGCCGATCTATCGCTATGAGGCGACCGGTCAGAACACCGCCGAATTCTTGCGCTTGGCCCGACTATTTCTGGGCCCGCAGGTCGACACCGTCGATTACACGCCAACCGGGATGATTGATTTATCCCACAACTAGATAGGTCACTCTGTGTCTGAAGAACGCCGTGCCGATGGGCGCACACCGCATGAGCTGCGCGCCGTCACGATTCAGCGCGGTTGGAGCGATCAGGCCGAGGGGAGCGCGCTCGTGTCATTTGGCCGCACGCGCGTGCTGTGTCTCGCGTCGTTTACCAACGGGGTGCCACGTTGGATGATGGGCAAAGGCAAGGGCTGGGTCACCGCGGAGTACGCCATGATTCCGCGTTCAACCAACGACCGCATGGACCGCGAATCGGTCAAGGGAAAGATCGGTGGCCGCACCCACGAGATTTCGCGCCTCATTGGCCGCAGCCTGCGAGCTGTCGTGAGCATGAAGGAACTCGGCGAAAACACGATTGTGATTGACTGCGATGTGCTTCAGGCCGATGGTGGCACGCGAACGGCCGCCATCACGGGAGCTTATGTGGCCCTCGTCGATGCGATCGAATGGGGTCGGGAGCACGGGTTCATTGCGAAGCGAGCCACCCCTATCATCGATAGCGTCTCGGCGGTCTCGGTGGGAATCATTGACGGCGTGCCGATGCTCGATTTGGAATATACCGAAGACTCGCGGGCTGAGACCGACATGAACGTCGTCGTCACCGGGCGCGGACTCTTCGTAGAGGTGCAGGGCACGGCCGAGGGCGCGCCGTTTGATCGCGGCGAACTCAACGCGCTGCTTGATCTTGCGCTGCAGGGAACCACCGCGCTGACTGAGATTCAACGCTCGACGCTCGCCTAGGCAACGCCCGTGCAATACGTGCTCGCTACACACAATCAACATAAGGTTGCCGAGTTCGGCCAGATCCTGAGCGCGACCCTGCCCGGGGTCAGCGTCACCGGATATGACGGGCCTGAGCCCGTGGAGTCGGGGGTGTCGTTTGCCGAGAACGCCCTCATCAAGGCGCGCGTGGCTGCACAGCACACGGGTCTTCCTTCTCTGGCCGATGATTCGGGACTCTGCGTCGACGTTTTGGCCGGCATGCCGGGAATCTTTTCGTCACGCTGGTCGGGCGAGGGGGCTACGGATGAGCGAAACGTTGCGCTTGTTCTGGCCCAACTAGAAGATGTTCCCGATGACTTTCGGGGCGCCGAGTTTCGATGCGTGATTGCCGTCGTCGATCCGGGTGCCGACGACCGTTCGGCTCGGGAGTTTACGGTCGAGGGCGTGTGGCGCGGCCGTATCGCTCGGCAACCGATGGGGAGCAACGGCTTTGGTTATGACCCGGTCTTTATGCCCAGCGGCGTCGAGGTCTCGGCCGCGCAACTCGATCCCGAGGTCAAGAACCGAGCCAGTCATCGCGCGCGGGCCATTCAGGCGCTGGCGCAGGTGCTTGCCAGCGGTTAGCTCTGCTTTTCGTCTTCTTTGTGGTGTGGCCTAAAGACCTCACTGGGCAGCGTCACTTCGGCATCCGTCAGGGGTGCATCAGCATGACGGGCACGATCGCGACGCGCTCGCACGACAGACTGCACATAGTGGAACACGGTCGGAACCAGCACAATCAGCACGACGGCAAGTAACACCACGTCGATGTACTTTTCGACGAAAGCGGCGACGCCGGGAATATGCCCGGCGAGGAAGCCGGCGTAGGTGAGTCCGGCTGCCCAGACCACGGCGCCGATGAAGTTATAGAGCGTGTAGCGCCGCCACGGCATTTTTCCCACGCCGGCCGCAATGGGAGCAAACGTGCGCACCACCGCGACAAAGCGCGCAATGATGACGGCAGCGGGGCCAAACCGAACGAAGAAGGCGTTGGTGCGCTCTACGTTCTTCTTGCTGAAGAGTCCGCTTTCTCGCTTTTCAAAAATTCGCGGACCTGCCTTATATCCAATGAAGTATCCAAGCTCGCCGCCGAGGAACGCGGCGACGGCAAGAACGGCACACACGACCGCGATATGAACTTGGAAGGTCCCGCTGATGGCGAGAACGCCGGTCAGGATGAGCAGGGTGTCGCCGGGGAACAGAAATCCGAGCAGAAGGCCCGTCTCGGCGAAGATTATGACGGCGACTCCGATCAGGGCGTAGGCCCCGAATCCTTCAATGAGTTGCGCGGGGTCAAGCCAGGGGATCAGATGCATACATCAAGGTTAGCGGGCAATACCTGAATTGGTTCTGAGCCCTTGGAGGCGCACCGTCAGGACAGGGTCTGTTTGCGTTCCCGCCGGTCGAGAATCCAGGTTCGGATTCCGAAAACAAGCGACAGAACGATAAAGAAGCCGGCGATCACGTAGGCCGCCACTTTGACCCCGGGAATGCTCGCCGCAAAGTATCCGACCAGGGCAAGGCCGACGCCCCACGCGATGGCGCCCACCAGATTGCTGGTCAGAAACTTGGTGTAGTTCATGCGCCCGATTCCGGCGATCCAGGGAATGAACACGCGCGCCCAGGGCATGAAGCGGGCGATCACGACCGACCACCACCCGTACTTCAGGTAGAACCGCTCCACTCGAACAATCATCTTGGCCATGCGCGGCCCGGCTTTTTTGTCGAGATAGGGACGGCCGAGGTGTCGGCCGAGGATAAAGCCAACCTGGTCACCCACAAACGCGGCAATGCCCACACCGATAGCCAGAATCCACACGTTGAGCGAAGCTGGCGCGGCAGCCGTGACCAGACCTGCGGCAAAGAGCAGCGAGTCGCCGGTGATGAACGGAATGAACACCCCCACGAACAGGCCGGTGCCGGCGAACACGAGCCCCCAGACGGCCAAGTAAAACAAGATGGGCCCGG
>WLNS01000073.1 GCA_009699665.1 Actinomycetota bacterium | reverse complement strand
GCGATCCACTGATGACACGCCAAACGCAGAACGTCACGAATTTCGGCGTCGACGGCTTGAATGTCTCGGCGAGCGGCATGAGCGATCACGACGTCATACAGGCCACGCATGCGCAAGGACCCATAGACCAGTTCCGTCACAAAGGCCGCATCGGGCTTCGATAAACCTGCCGAACGAAGCTCACGCGGTGTCACGAGATTGGCGTAGGCATCATTCGTATCGACGTCGCGGAGGATGCGCCACGCGACAAACCGTGCCGTCATGAATCCACGATGTTGACCACGTCGCGTCGCAGACCGCGAAACCACTCCGCTCCCGACATCTCGCGTTTACCGGCAGGAACCACACGAAGGCACGCAAGAGTGCCCTCGCTGAAGACCATCACGAGTTCGCCTTCGCGCAGCTGCAGCGTTCCTGGCGCCAGGTCAGGGCATGGAGTGCCCCGACGCATGCGCACCAACTTCAGACGCCCGGCGTCTGTCTCCACCCAGGCGCCGGGTTCCGGAGTCGTTGCCCGAAATCTGTCGTATTGGCCCGTGAGATTAACTGTGCGCAGTCTCCCATCGGCGGCGCTGAGTTTCGGGGCATGCGATCTCGTTCCCGACTGGGGAGCGGCGGATACGACTCCTGATTCGACAGCGTCAAGCACACTCACGAGCTGCTGGCCACCCGTGACCGCAAGGCGCGCGAGCACCTCACCACTGGTTTCGTCACCTGAGATCTCGTGCGCGCGGGTGTCACAGACGTCGCCCGCGTCTAACTCTGCGACCAAACGGAACACCGATGTCGCAATGTGAGTGTCGCCGCGCAAGATGGCGTTCTGCACAGGTGCTGCTCCGCGCAGATCGGGAAGGTGCGAGAAATGCAGATTGAGCCAACCGTGAGGGAGCGCAGAAAGTATGGGCTCGCGCACGAGTGCACCATAGGCAACGATCACGCCGACGTCTGCCTGCCACTGGGCCAGCAGTTCGGCCTCTTCGGGACCGAGACGGTTGACCCGAGCGACCTCTATGCCGCGGTCTTCGGCCCACACCGCGACGGGCGACGGTGTCACTCGTTTGTGCCGACCAAACGGGGCATCTTCGCGCGTAATCACGCCTATCAACTCGTGCGGCGAGGCGAGTATCGACTCCAACGCGGGAATAGCCACGGCCGGGGTTCCTGCAAAGACAACGCGCAAGACCAACCTCCCTAACCAACCTTCTCATGAAGGGGTGAGTGATTATCATCAATCCGAACGCGCAACATCGGCACCGCATTTTTCGAGCGCCTCGCACTCGCGGTCTCCAAGAGACTCGCCCGAAGTGCTTGCGTTACATCCTGGCCGCGCGCAAACCCGAACAGCACTGTCGCGTGGGCAGTGTCTCCTGTTGGTGTCGTTGGACCCAGGATCGAAAACACGGCATCTCCGGGTAATTTCTGCAGCGCAGCCGACACCGCCGATGGTGTTCCCGAAACGTGTGCCATGCGCGCCGACGGAGGCAGATGCAGGGCCGTACGCTCACGGACTTCGCGTGTCATAAAATCATCAAACCGGCCCGAGGCGAGCACGGCGGCCATGCGCGACCCCACGCCCTCGACAAAGACCTGTCCGTCTGGCGAGCAGGCCGCAATCGTATGCGACCACACGCGCAGAGCGTTTTCAACCACCCGCAACTTCTCGCTCATCACAGCGCGCTCAGCGTTCAAAATAATGACGACGCGGTAGCCACCCGGGCAGAAGGGCTCGGCACCGGGAGTTGCGACGACGAGCTGCGGGTGATCATCAATCTCGGTGATAACACGCTCTCCATCGCTTACCACCACCGGAATTCTCGGAAAACTCTTGCCAAGGATCTCGGCGGTCCAGATGGTGCCCGGTGACGCATCGATAATCTCAGTTCCACCGCACTCGCGGCACGTAAACGTTGTGGCAAGTTTGCCGCACCAGCGACAGTCTGCGACCGCGCCACGAGTTCTCCGTCGAAGGGGTCCGCCGCAGTCGAAGCAGTTTGCTCGCTGTCGGCAACTTGCACAAATGGTCACATTCGCAAAGCCTGGCCTCGGGACTTGAATCAGCACGGGGCCTTCTTCGAGGGCTTTCTGCGCACCCTGCCACGCTCGCGGTGGGACCTGGGCCACACGCTGCGATTCCCCGTCTTCCGAGAGTATGGTGACTTTCGGCCGGCGCGGATCGCTCACAGGGACTTGTGCGAGCCATCCGATCTCGACCAGGCGAGAAATATGCGCCGAGGGGCTTCTCGAGAGGAATGCCAGATTTCCCCCCTCCATCTGGTGACGAATCAAAGCGACGTCTCGGGGGTGCGCGTAGGGAGCCATCTGCTCGTCGAAAAGCGGGTCACCGTCGTCCCAGACAACCATCACACCCAACGTACTTACGGGGGCATAGACGGCACTTTTGCTTCCCACAACGATGACGGTGTCGCCGCGTACACAGCGCAGATAGTTAACCCACCGCTGGGCTGGTTCCACTTCAGCATCGAGACGACAGATCCACGGACCGAGGTCTTCGGCCTCAAGATCGCCGAGCACATGAGCGATATCGCGAAAATCAGGCACGACGAGAATCGCCGACGACGCTCGCGAAATAGCAGTCTTGGCGAGCTGCGCCATGGTGAGCGACCAGGGAGGAGTAGCTTCTCCCGCCGCATTGCGGGCCTGCTGCACTGCGACGCTGATGGCGACGTGCGCGGAACCATCTTCGGGCATCGCCAGTCCGGCTACCTGGCCGGGTACCGGGAGGGCAGGTTCTGCGGCAATCGATGCTGCAAAGAGTTTCTCGGCGCGCACATATCGACGCGGAATCGCGAGGCGCAAGACATCTGAGAGTGTTCCTGCCTGACGATCGGCAACGGCGCGAGCTAGGTTGTACAACCGCTGTGGCATCACGCTCACCAGACTGACGACCTCAGCGACATCCGAAAGGCGGCCCTCGTAGTCGGAGGCATCAGCCAGTTCGGCCACGTAGCCGAGAGCCTGACGACCGCCTGCTCGCAACGGCACGCGAACGAGACGACCCTCGTGCACATCGTTAACTAAGGCATCGGGAACCCGATAGTCCAGAAGCCGATCTAACTGCGGAAGGGGTGAATCAAGGACGATCCGAGCCACACGCTGCGCATTCGCAGACATCACAACCCAGCTGCGGACCTCAGGTCATCAACGCGGTCGAGTCGCTCCCACGTAAAGAGCTCACCCTCGCGACCGAAGTGGCCATAGGCGGCTGTCGGGGCATAACGCGGAACGAGCAGGTCGAGATCCCGAATAATCGCCGCGGGGCGAAAATCAAAGACCTCGCGGATAGCCTCTTGGATGCGATCGGGATCGGCGTGATGCGTGCCAAACGTCTCGACGTACACGCCAACCGGTTGGGCCACGCCAATCGCATAAGCGATCTGAACCTCGAGGCGATCGGCCAAACCGGCGGCCACGGCATTCTTGGCCGCCCAGCGCATGGCATAAGCCGCGCTGCGGTCAACCTTTGATGGGTCCTTGCCGCTGAAAGCCCCACCACCGTGCCGGCTCGCGCCGCCGTAGGTGTCGACGATGATCTTGCGTCCCGTGAGGCCCGCGTCGGCGCCGGGTCCACCCTCGACGAACTTTCCCATGTGGTTGATGAAGAGGCGGGGTGCGGAGTGCTCAATGTCGACGGTTTCGAGCACCGGGGCAATCACGTGCTCCGCCACCTCTGCGCGCAGAGTGTCCAAATCAATCCGAGCCAAGTGCTGCGTACTCACAACCACCGCGTCGATGGACTGGGGCACGTTTCCCTCGTAACCGATGGTTACTTGGGTCTTTCCGTCGGGACCCAGGTAATCGAGCTGACCACTCTTGCGCACCTCGGCAAGGCGTTCGGCGAGACGGTGTGCCAGCCAGATGGGCAGCGGCATAAAGTTCTTCGTCTCGTTCGACGCATAGCCGAACATGATTCCCTGGTCACCGGCACCTTGATCGGAGGCGTTAAAGACGCCGGCCGCAATGTCTGGCGACTGGGCGCCGATAGATACGGACACCCCACAGTTCGAGCCGTCGAATCCGAAATGATGATCGCCGTAACCGATGCGGGTCAGAGTCTGCCGAACGATCTGCGGGATTTCTACATAGCCCTCAGTGGTCACTTCGCCGACGACGTGAACCAGTCCGCGGGTGACAACCGTCTCGACCGCGACGCGTGATTTCGGGTCTTGCGTCAGCAACGCGTCCAAAATCGAATCGGATATTTGGTCACACACCTTGTCGGGGTGGCCCTCCGTCACCGATTCAGATGAAAACAAACGAACAGACATCACTTCTCCAGTCGATTAATCTAGCCCCGCAGTTGCACAATCGCGTCAAGGATACCCTGCGCCACAAACAACTTGTTTCCCTGTGCACGACCAAGTTCACGGCCATCTGCAGCAACGATGACAACGCTATTCTCTAGAGTCCCTATGCCCAAGTCGGGACCGACACGGTTCGCCACAATGGCCGCCGCACCCTTGGCCGCCGCTTTCTGTCGGGCGAGCGCGATGAGCTCATCGTCGTCAGACGTTGTTTCGGCGGCAAACCCGATGGCGAGGCAGCGTGAGTGTCGAGCCGCATCGGCAAGAATATCGGCGTTTTCGGTAAGTTCAATGCTCGGACTACTGCCCAGCGTCAGCTTCTTGAGCTTGTTATCAGACACCTGTTTTGCCCGATAATCAGCGACCGCTGCGGCCATGATCAAGACGTCAGATGAGTCAAGTTCGGCACGCACCGCCCCGTGCATCTGCTCGGCACTTTCCACCCGCGTGACACTGATGCCCGACGGTACGTCGACATCCATGAAACCAGCGATGAATCGAACGGTCGCTCCACGAACGCGCGCGGCCTCAGCCAATGCGACCGCCTGTCGACCCGAAGACGCGTTACCGATGAAGCGCACCGGGTCAAGGTATTCACGAGTACCTCCGCCGGTAATCAGAATGCGCACGCCGGCAAGATCGTGAACGCGCGAACCCACCGCGGCATACGTCGCCGCAACAATACTGTGCACCTCGGCCATGCGGCCGACGCCCGAGTCCTGACCCGTCAGGGGTCCGGTCGCGGGATCGACGATTATCACGCCGCGTGTGCGAAGGACGCTGATGTTGTGAACCGTGGCAGCATTGGTCCACATCTCGGTGTGCATCGCGGGCGCAACAACGAGCGGACCGCGACGAGCCAACACAGCGTTCCCGAGCAAATCAGGTGCGAGTCCTGCGGTGAGGGAAGCTAACGTGTGTGCCGTTGCAGGGGCAATAACCACGGCATCCGCATTCTGGCCCAACTCGACGTGCCGCACCTGTGACACGTCATCGTAGAGCGAATCAAAAACGGGCTGGCGACTGATGGCTTCGAGAGTGGCTTTGCCAACAAACTCATACGCAGACGGTGTGGCAATGACCTGAACCTCATGGCCGTCTTGAACAAAGGCACGAATGACGCCAACAGCCTTGTACGCCGCAATACCGCCGCTCACGCCCACGACGAGGCGCAAGCTGGTGGCTTCGCGCATCACCTATTCCGCAGGAACCGTGAGCGTCAGCTTGCCTTCATTAATCTCACGCAGAGCGACTGTCAGTGGCTTATCGTCAATGTTTGAGTCAACGAGCGGTCCGACGTTGTCGAACAAACTACCGTCGTGAAGGTCTGAGTAATAATCATTAATCTGACGCGCGCGTTTTGCAGCAAAGATGACCAACGCGTACTTGGAGTCAACCTTCGCAAGCAAATCATCGATGGGAGGGTTGATGATTCCCTGTAACTTGTTGGGCATTTATTACTCCTGACTGATTCCCATCAATTCTAGAACCAAACGAACGGCACGACTTACCTCATCGTTGACAACGCAGACATCAAACTGGCTGGCGAGGTCGAGTTCTTGCTGAGCGGTCGCCAAACGACGGGCTTGCTCGGTTTCGTCTTCGGTGCCTCGGGTGGCAAGACGGTTGACCAATTCATCCCACGACGGCGGCAGCAGAAAGACGAGTCTGACGTCTGCCATGGCTGCCTTCACACTCATGGCACCCTGAACATCAATTTCGAGAAGAACGGGTTTGCCCTCAGCAATCGCCTTTTCTACCGGTGTTCGCGGGGTGCCGTAGCGGTACTGGCCGTGCACAAGAGCCCATTCGAGAAGATCGCCCGCGTCGAGCATTCGATCAAACTCTTGCTCCGAAACGAAGAAATAGTGTTCCCCGTCAATCTCGCCGGGCCGAGCTGGCCGCGTCGTCGCCGAGATCGACACAAAAGTATCCGGACGCCGCGAACGCACACCACTGGCCACCGTTCCCTTTCCGACCGCAGACGGCCCGGCCAAAACCACCGGAGTCAGAAGACGTGGCGGATCAACGGTGCCGACTCTTGCGGACAGGAACTGAGCGAGAGACGTCGACTGTTTTGGCCCCAAAAAACCGAGGCGTTTGCGCGGCGAGATGCCCAAACTCTCGAGTGTTGCCGCGAGCTTTGTCACACCGATACGTCGCAGGCTGAGAAGAAAGTCGGTAATCCTGAGCGACGCCTCGAGCGAGGACGCATCGGCTCTCGCTACGGCCAGCACATCGAGCGGACTTCGCCGCCCGTCGCGCAGGCTTTGTTTGATTGACGCTCGCACTCGGCGCGCTCGCACCGCGGCCCGGGTGCCCGCCTCATGATCGACAGGAGGGGGGCTAGCCAAGGGCGTCAGCCACTTCCCCCGCGCTCCTGCGGATAGCTTCAGCGACTCCCGCGGGTCCGGTTTCGAGAATGTTCCGCGACTGGGCCACCAGCAGGCGCGCACAGAGGCTGCCAAAGCGCGAGCGAGCGTCTGATATGCGGGCGCCCTGGGCACCGAAACCCGGGGCCAAGATCGGCATTCCGTGCAAATCGTCGCGATTGATG
>WLNS01000072.1 GCA_009699665.1 Actinomycetota bacterium | reverse complement strand
GGGTGCCGATGAAAACATCTTGGTTGTGGTGTTGAGCTCGACGTGCACCTCGAAACCGAGCACTGGCTCGAAGAGCTCGAGAGCCTTGTCGAAGTCCATCAATTTTGCCTTTGCCATCAGGCACCACCTCGCGTTGATTGAGTAGGCGACGCCGATCGCGTTGATTGAGTAGGCACAGCCGATCGCGTTGATTGAGTAGACACAGCCGATCGCGTTGATTGAGTAGGCACAGCCGATCGGGTTGATTGAGTAGGCACAGCCGTATCGAAATCAGGCGCCTGCGCATAGAGCGGGCCACCCCACGATGCCTCGAGCAGCGACTCGAGACCGGCGGCCACCTCGTAGAGGCGAGCGTCGTGGCGAGCGGGAGCCAAGAACTGGATGCCCACGGGCAGGCCGTCTTCGGGCGCGAGCCCCGACGGGATGCTGATGCCGGGGATGCCGGCAAGGTTGGCTGGAATCGTCGCGATGTCTTGTGCGTACATTGCCAAAGGGTCGTTGAGCTTCTCGCCCAGCTTCCACGCGGTGGTGGGTGCCGTTGGTGTGGCGAGCACATCGACCGAGGCAAACGCCTGATCGAAATCGCGCTGAATCAGCGTGCGCACTTTTTGGGCACTGCCGTAGTAGGCGTCGTAGTAGCCGGCCGACAGGGCGTACGTGCCCAGAATAATGCGCCGCTTGACCTCAGGTCCGAATCCGGCTTCGCGGGTGGCCGACATGACCTGCTCCACGGTTCCGCCACCGGCAGGATTGACGCGCATGCCAAATCGAACCGAGTCGAACTTCGCGAGGTTGCTCGATGCCTCGGCCGGAAGAATCAGGTAGTAGGCCGCCACGGCGTGCTCGACGCTGGGCAGGCTGACCTCGACGATTTCGGCGCCGGCCGTCGCCAGCATGTCAAGTGATTCGCGAAAACGCGTCATCACGCCGGCCTGGAACGCCTCGCCCGCATACTGGCTAACCACACCGACCCTGAGTCCCTTCAGCGAGCCCGGCAGCGCGCCCTTTCGGGCAGCCTCGGCAAACGAGGGCCACGCGTCCTTGAGTGATGTCGAGTCGTGGCGGTCGTAACCGCCGATCACATCGTGCAGCAGAGCGGCATCGAGCACAGTGCGCGCGCACGGACCCACCTGGTCGAGGCTCGACGCCAGCGCGATAGCACCGTAACGACTGACCGATCCGTAGGTAGGCTTCATGCCCACAGTGCCGGTGATGTGAGCGGGCTGGCGAATGGATCCCCCGGTATCGCTGCCGAGGGCGAAGGGTGCTTCGAATGCGGCCACGGCAGCGGCCGAGCCACCGCCCGAGCCACCGGGAATGCGATCGGTGTCCCACGGGTTGCGCGTGGGACCATAGGCCGAGTGTTCGGTGGATGAGCCCATGGCGAACTCGTCCATGTTGGTCTTGCCCAGAGGAACGAGCCCGGCCTCACGCGCGCGCGTGACCACCGTGGCGTCGTAGGGGCTCATCCAGCCCTCAAGAATTTTGGAACCCGATGTCGACGGCATGTCGGTCGTGACGAGCACATCCTTGATCGCTAGCGGAACCCCGTCGAGTTCGCTGAGCGGTGAACCGGCCGCGCGACGAGCATCGCTGGCGGCAGCAGCGGCCAGCGACAGTTCGGGATTGACGTGCAAGAAAGCGTGAATGGCGCCATCTACGGCGGCGATGCGATCGAGATGCGCCTGCGTTACGGCGAGGCTCGTGGTTGAGCCATCGGCGAGAGCCGTGGCCAGCTGGGCGGCGGTCTGACGAGTCAGGTCAGTCACTACTGTTCCTCGCCCAGGATGGCCGAAACTTTGAAACGAGCGCCGTCGCGCTCGGGCGCCCCCGAGAGTGCCTGCTCAGTCGAGAGCACGTCGTCTGTCACCACATCGTCGCGATACACATTCGACAGCGGAATCGGATGACTCGTTGCCGGAATGTCGTCGGTAGCGGCGGCGCTTACGGTAGCGACCACATCGACGATTTTGCTGAGCTCGGCGGTGAGATGGGTAACCTCAGCGTCGGTCAGGTTGATGCGGGCAAGCCCAGCGAGGTGACGAACGCGGTCTTCAGAGATGTCTGACATGGCACCTCTAGCCTAACGATGGCGGGCTGCCCGCCGAGACATGCACCGCGAAGAGCCACTCGAGCGAGTTTGCGTGGTCGGCGACAAAGCCGTTCAGCGATGACGACGTGTCGTAGGTGAATTCGGTCATCACGATCTTATTTTCGCAGCGCTAGACGGCGGCCGGTCCACCGGTCAGCAAGCGCGTAAAGCCGGCCGCATCGAGCACGGGAATACCGAGCTCTTCGGCCTTGGCGAGCTTTGATCCCGCGCCCGGACCGGCGGCTACAAAGTCAGTCTTTTTGGAGACGCTCGATGCCGGTTTTCCTCCGGCGGCGATGATGGCCTCCTCGGCGCCCTCGCGCGTGTATCCCTCGAGGGAGCCGGTGGCTACGATCGTGAGACCCGAACAGGGGCCGTCCACCCGAGCGCGGGCGCCAGGGCCGGCGTGGCCAGGCGTGTTCCACTGCACGCCCGCCGTGGTCCACGCGGCAACGATGTCGCGATGCCAGTCGACATCGAACCAACGCACGAGCGACTCGGCGATGATGACACCCACGCCGTCGACCGCAGCGAGGTCTTCGGTATTTGCCTCTCGGATCGCGTCGAGCGATCCAAAGTAATCAGCAAGAGCCCGGGCGGCTACCGGCCCCACGTGCCGAATGTTGAGCGAGACGAGCAGTCGCCATAGCGGCTTAGTCTTGGCGACCTCGAGGTTCGCCAGAAGTTCGAGGGCATTCTTGGATGCGCTGCCATCTTTATTGCAGAAATAATCGACCGCCATGAGGTCGTCGAGGGTGAGTGCAAAAAGCTTGGCCTCAGTCTCGAGGGGCGGTGTGGCACCGTCGAGGTGATTCGTGAGTGCGGCAGCAGAAACCTCACCCAGCCCCTCGATGTCGAGACCACCACGGCTGCCGATGTGCTCCACGCGCCCGCGCACCTGTGCCGGACAACTGCGCGCGTTCGGGCAGCGCAGGTCGATGTCGCCCTCTGCGGCCGGGGCGAGAGGCGCACCGCACTCCGGGCAGCCCGTGGGCATCACGAAGGCACGTTCCGATCCGTCGCGCAGTTCGAGCACGGGCCCGAGCACCTCGGGAATCACGTCGCCAGCCTTGCGGATCACGATGGTGTCTCCGATGAGCACACCCTTGGCGCGCACGACCTCTTGGTTGTGCAAAGTGGCAAACTCCACGGTCGAACCCGCGACCTTGACCGGTTCAACCACGGCGTAGGGCGTGGCCCGTCCGGTACGGCCCACGCTGACGCGAACATCGATGAGCTTCGTATTGACCTGCTCGGGTGGGTATTTGTAGGCGATCGCCCAGCGCGGTGCGCGCGAGGTGGCGCCCAACTCGCGCTGCACAGCCAACTCGTCAACCTTGATGACGATGCCGTCAATCTCGTGTTCCACCGCATCTCGGGCCGCACCCGTCTCACGAATGAAAGCTATGGCGGCATCCGGACCGTCAACCACGCGAAAATGCGTCGAGACCGGCAGCCCCCACCGGGCGAGCACACCGTACACGTCGGACTGTGTGGTCACCGGCACATCGGTCCAGGCGCCGATGCCGTGCACCAGCATGCGCAGGGGGCGGCCCGCCGTCTTGCTGGCATCCTTTTGACGCAGCGAACCCGATGCCGCGTTACGTGGATTGGCAAAAACCTTTTCGTCAGCCTCGGCCAACTGCTCGTTGAGTTGGTGGAAGGCCTCAACCGGAAAGAAGATCTCGCCGCGCACCTCAACCAGCGGCGGAATTGCTGGACCGCCTTCACTCACGCTGAGTTTGTGCGGGATGCCAGCGATGGTCATCACGTTCGCGGTGACGTCTTCACCCACGACGCCGTCGCCGCGCGTTGCCGCCCGGGTGAGCCGGCCGTCGACGTAGGTGAGTGAGATGGCGAGGCCATCAATCTTGAGCTCGCACAGCAGCCGGGGCGTGGCCGCCGAATCCTTGGCCACGCGGTCGTACCAGGCTAAAAACTGAGCCTCGTCAAAGACGTTGTCGAGGCTCATCATGCGCTCGGCGTGCGTTACCGGGTCGAACGTGGATGCCACTCGGCCGCCCACCGACAGCGTGGGTGAATCCTGCCCCTGCAGCTGGGGGTAGGCCGACTCGAGCTCTTCGAGTCGGCGCATCAGCGCGTCGTACTCGACATCGGCAATGACGCTCTCGTTGCGCTCATAGTAGGCGAGGCGTGCCTGCTCGATGCGCTCGCTGAGAGACTGCGCTTCGGCGAGGGCATCATCAAAAGATGTGACGAAATTGGGGGTTGAGTTCATGAGGTGAGTCGCTCATAGTTTCGATACGTCGCTTCGCGACTACTCAACCAGCAGGAATAGTTTCGATACGTCGCTTCGCGACTACTCAACCAGCAATAGGGGGTCATCAGGTTCTTCGCGACTACTCAACCAGCGCGGGGACGGACAACGGCACGGCAACAGTGCGCGCTATGGTGAACTGGCCGAGCACCCGGGTGTCGGCGTAAAGCACCGCCGTCTGACCGGGCGAAACCGAATTGAGTGGCGAGTCGGGGCACACCACAATCTCGGTCTCTCCGGTTGCCCCTGTGGCCAACCGTGCGGTTGCCGGCACCGGATCTGCGTGCGCGCGAATCTGCACATGAACGGCAATTCCGTGAGCGAGGTCGGCGGGTTCGTCACCGCACCACGAAAAAACGTTGCCCGCAATCTCGGCAAGATCGAGGGATTCCCGGGGCCCGACCACTACCGTGTTCGTTGCGGGACGCACCGCCAATACGAAGCGCGGGCGACCGTCGGCCGAGGGAATTTTGATATCGAGGCCTTTGCGCTGTCCCACGGTGAAACCGGCCGCTCCGGCGTGGGTTCCTAAATCGTTGCCGGCAGTATCGACAATCGGACCGTCATGGGCGCCCAGGCGCTCCTCAAGCCATCCCCGGGTGTCGCCATCGGGAATGAAGCAGATGTCGTGGCTGTCGGGCTTCTGGGCTACCGAGAGCCCTCGGGTCTCGGCCTCGGCCCGAACGTCGGCCTTGGACGGTGTTTCGCCGAGGGGAAACATGACGTGGGCGAGCTGGTGTGAGGTGAGCACACCCAGAACATACGACTGGTCTTTAGCCCACGCGCTCGCGCGGTGCAGTTCGCGCTGGCCGGCGTCGTTTGTGATTATCGTGGCGTAGTGGCCCGTGCACACGGCATCGAAACCGAGTGCCAGTGCCTTTTCCATAAGCGCGTCAAATTTGATGCGCTCGTTACATCGCATGCAGGGGTTGGGGGTGCGACCGGCCTGATATTCGGCGATGAAGTCATCAACCACGTCTGCGCGGAAGCGTTCACTAAAGTCCCACACGTAGTAGGGAATGCCGAGCTTGGTGGCTGCCCGCTGGGCGTCCATCGAGTCCTCGATAGTGCAGCAGCCACGTGATCCGGTGCGCAGAGTGCCGGGCATGCGGCTCAGTGCAAGGTGCACTCCGACCACGTCGTGACCGGCGTCGACGGCACGAGCCGCTGCGACGGCAGAGTCAACGCCACCACTCATTGCTGCCAATACCCGCATGTTGACTAGTTTAAGCCGTTCGGCCAGCAACCAGCGCGAGCTCATAGGCTCGCGGCAGAGCCGCGACCAGCGCGTCGACATCGGTCTGGCTCGTGGTGTGTCCCAGCGTGATGCGCAGCGCGCTCGAGGAGTCATCTTCACTCAGGCCCATTGCCATCAGCACGTGGGACGGCTGGGCCACACCGGCCTGACAGGCTGAACCTGTCGAAACCGAGATGCCCTGCTCATCCAACAGGAAAAGCAGGCTGTCGCTTTGACAACCGGGGAACGTGAAGTTGAGATTGTGCTCGAGGCGAGAGGTGCGTGAACCTCGGGGAACTGCCTGCGGCACAGCCTGCAGAATTTGCGCCCACAGGCTCTCGCTCAGTAACCGGATTCTGGCCACCTCGGCATCCCGCTCGCGTTCAAGCTCATCGAGTGCAGCGGCAAAGCTGGCCGCGGCGGGTGCGTCCATGGTTCCCGAGCGAAGTCCCCGCTGTTGACCACCGCCGTGAATAATGGCCTCGGGTGATATGCCGCGATCGACCAAGAGAACCCCGACGCCGGGTACCGCGCCTATCTTGTGGCCCGACAGACTAACCGCCGATGCGGGCCGCAACGCGAGGGGAACGTGTCCGAGTGCAGCAACACCATCGAGGTGGAACGGAACACCGGCATCACGCGCGACGAGACAGAGCTCGCGCCAGGGTTGCACTGTTCCCACCTCGTTGTTGGCCGCCAGCGCGGTGGCACAGGCAATGGATTCCGGAGTGTCGTGAAACGCGCGCTGCCAGGCGACGGTATCGATAAGACCATCGGCGTCTACCGCGATCCACTCGATATCGGCGCCCTCGTGCGCCAGCGCCGTGACGGTATCGAGGGTCGCGTGATGCTCGGCCTCGGGAACGATAACGCGTCGTCGCCTCCCCTTAGCGCGATGGCGAGCCCGAAACAGCCCGGCGATACCGAGATTCACCGACTCGGTTCCACCGGATGTAAAGATCACCTCAACGGGATCCGCATCAAAGTGTCGGGCCACCCGCTCGCGAGCGTCCTCGACAATCGCACGAGCGGCCTGTCCGTCGCGATGCACCGATGACGGATTGCCACAATTCCGCAGCGCATCAACATAAGCGACGCGAGCCACATCCCGAACGGGCGTTGACGCCGCGTGGTCGAGATATGTGCTCATGATGTGCCCGTCAGTCGAGGTGGGTGCGCTGTAGTTAACGAACCACTCAGCACTAAAAGAGCAGGTTTGTCAGGCGCGAGCGGGCGGCGGCCACGCGCGCATCGGCAGCACCGACCACAGAAAAGAGCGCCACGAGGTGACCGCGCACTCGATCTTTGGCATCCGGGTCGCACGTCGGAAAAAGTGTCAGGAGGCGGTCAAAGGCGTCATCGATGTGGCCACCCG
>WLNS01000071.1 GCA_009699665.1 Actinomycetota bacterium | reverse complement strand
TGCGCCTGACGGTGCACCTGAGCGAACGCGTCGTTGATCAGTTGGAAATCAGGCTGACCCGTCCTCTGAAAGGTCACGATGTCGAACTCCGAAAGTATGTCTGAGTGCGCCGCTCCGTAGGCACTCATCGCACCGGCGCTCTTGGGCAAAATCACGGTGCGTGCACCCAGTTCGGCGGCCACCATGCCGACGTTGATGCCGGCTGCCCCGCCGCCGGCGACCAGCACGATCTCGCGGGTATCGATGCCCTTCGACACGGTCTTCTCGCGAATGGCCGTGACGATGTTGTCAACCGAGATGCGCATGGCGGCCACGGCCGCCGCCTCCGTCGTCATGCCCAGTCGCTCGGCCACCGCAGCCACGGCGGCTTCGGCTTCGGCCTTCTTAAGCTCGAGGCGGCCGCCAAGAAAGTTGGAGGAGTCCAGATAGCCCAGAACGAGCGCGGCGTCCGTGATGGTGGGCTCGGTGCCCCCGCGGCCGTAACACACGGGGCCCGGTTCTGAGCCGGCGCTCTGCGGACCGACCTGCATGAGTCCGCCCGAGTCGATGCGAATGAGGGAACCGCCGCCGGCACCGATGCTTTCGATGTCGACGGAACGCGTTCCCGTGATATCGCCGATCCACTTGCCGCCCAGCCACGTCTCGTTGGTGCGCTCGATGCGTCCCGCCTGAATCACCGAAAGATCAAACGTTGTGCCGCCCATGTCGGTCACGAGCACGGTGTTGCCCGCCGCGCCACCGGGCACATCCTGATCAACTTCACGCACTGCTGCTACGGGGGCCAAAGACGGGCCCGAGCCAATCGAATAGACCGGCTTAGCGGCAATGCGATCGGCGCTCCAGCCTCCGCCGTACGACGTCGAGATGAGCAGACTGCCGGTAAAACCGGCGTCATCGAGATCGGACTGCAGGTCGCCAAAGAACTTTTGCATGGCCGGTTTGAGCGAGGCGTCGATGGCCGTCGACGATGCACGACGATACTCGCGGATGCTGGGGTTCACCTCGTGCGAGAGCGTCACGGGAATGCCCGGCAATTCCTCGGCCAGGATCTCGGCCACGCGCCGCTCGTGAGCCGGGTTGGCGATTGACCACAGCAGGCTGATACCCACCGCCTCGATGCCCGCGGCGGCACACGCCTGAGCGGCCTGGCGAACCGACGCGTCAGTGAGCGGAATGTGGATGCTGCCGTCGGCCAGAATCCGTTCGTCAATTTCGAATGTCAAGTGCCGGGGCACCAGCGGCGGCCGAAAGTGCATGCGCCGAAAAGGATCGGGCTTGCCCCCCTCGCGCAGCAACAGGATGTCGGGAAAACCATTGGTGACAAACAGCGCGGTCTTGGCCGTGCGCGAGGTAACCACCATGTTGGTCGATCGCGTCGTTCCGTAATTAATCTGCACCGATTGGCGAATCAGGTCGGCCACCTCGACACCAATCGTGGCGGCGATATCTATGAGTCCCTGCTCAATGGCGAGGTAGGCACGGTCGCGCGTCGTCAGCGCCTTCGACATATAAATCTGGCTCGTGGCATCTTTCACGACAACGTCGGTGAACGTTCCTCCTGTATCCACAGAAATTCGATACAAGATGCCTCCTTGCGGGCCCCGGATTTTGCTTTCGTCACGGTGACCGTGTCGCTCCCTTCGACTCTGTCACCCCGAGCCCGAGGCGACAACGCCCGTCGTGTGTCAAAATGAGACCGGCCGCAGGGTCGGGCGCGCGTGACGCACGTTCGAAAGGGCTAGCTGCGCGCGAACCTATCGAGAACCTCGATCAGTTCAGTGGGGGCCGACGAGAACACCATGTGGTCGGCATCAATCTCGACCGTCTCAACAACCGCCGTTGCTGCAGCCATCTTGCGCTGCATCGCGGGCCGGATGGCTAGGTCCTGAAGGGCAAAGATGAAGCGGCGCGTGAGTGGGCGGTCATCAGTAATGGTCACGGGATTCGTAAACGGAATGATGGGCTGCGATTCCATGTAGGTCGCCGGCAGGGTTGCCAGGACCTCAGCGCTGGTGGTGTTGAACAACGCTTGGGGTGCTGCCTCGACATCAAAGACGCCGATGGGTGGCTCGCCAGAAACCGTCAGGTTCGCCTGCACTTGGTCGCCGGCATTTTCGGGAGAGCCCGCGAGATCGAGCAGAGATTGTCCGTTTCTCGGCAGGAAAGCCGTGAGGTACACCACCTGAGCAAGTTCTCCCCCGGCGGCCACAAAGTCATCGGCGGCCTGAGTGACAACCATGCCGCCCATCGAGTGGCCGACCAAAACGGCCGGTTCGGGGCGCCAGCGCAACTGTTGCACCGTGCGGTCAGCGTACATCTGAAGCGTCACGTCTTCTTTCGGAGTGGGGTCTGCCCCCTGCGCCGGAAGATCAAATGCCTCGACGGTGTGACCCTTGGCTTCGAGACCCGCAATGAACGACGGGGGCCACACCGACGCGTTGCCCATGGCACCGTGAACTAAGACAAAACGAGCCATCATCTATCCCTGAGGTTGAAGTGATGCCGAGCCGCGAGCGCAACCGGCACGAGTGTCGGGGTGCACCAGTCTAGCTACGCGCGAACCTGTCAACGACGTCGACAAATTCATCCGCCTTCGACAGGAAGGCCGAGTGATCGGTATCGATCTCGGCGACCTCAACAACGCTGGCGTGCTTCGACAAGCGACGCTGCAACGCGGTGGGCAGAGCGTGATCTTTGCCGGTCACCACGTAACGCCGGGTGACCGCACGATTGTTATCAATACTGACCGGCATCACGAACGCCAGAATGGGCTGAGGCCCCAGGCGCGCGGCCGCAGCTTGAGCCACATCGGCATCGCACTCACCGTAGAACGCCGCAATGGCGTGCTCTGTGGAGAGAACTCCGATGGGAGGCTCTCCTGAGACCTGCACATTCGCCTGCACCATGTCGCCAGCGCCCTCGGGCAGGCCAGCCAGATCAACCAGACTCTGTCCGTCTTCGGGAAGGAACGCAGAGGCATAAATCACCTGCTTCAGTTCACCTCCGCCGGCAAGGAAATCATCGGCGGCCTGGGTGACCACCATGCCGCCCATGCTGTGGCCCAGCAAGACGGCCGGTTCGGGATCAGACTTCAGCTGCTCGACCACGCGATCGGCATACACCTGAAGGGTCACCTGCTCGAGCGGCGTCTTATCTTCACCGTGACCAGGAAGATCGAAGGCTTCGACACGATGCCCGCGCGCCTCAAGCGCGGCCTTGGCGCCATCCCAACACGACTTTTCGTGAAATGCTCCGTGAACGAGAACGATGCGTGCCATAACAAACCTCTTTCGTGTTGTGGCGCCCTTCGTCGGTTGCCACTGTGTGCGACTCTACTTGCCGGGCGAAGACACGACAAGGGGCGGCGCCAAAACGTTAACTCGTCACTCAGGTCATACAGTGAGGCGTCAAATGTTTGATTGACTGAGAGACATGCCACGAATGTCGTCCACATCAATCGCAACGCCACGTCCGCTCATCCGGGGACGATTCTTGGTCTTCGCCGGAATATTTCTTGTGGCCCTCGGGCTTCGCTCGGCGGCCACCGCCGTCTCGCCGATTCTGCTGACCATAGAAAAAGACATTCACTTCGACGCCCTCAGCATTGGGCTGCTCGGAATGCTGGCTCCCTTTACCTTCGCGGTCTTTGGTGCACTCGCCCCGTTCATGGCACGACGCATCGGGCTCGAGTGGTCAATCATCGTGGCCGCCAGCGCCATCGGTCTCGGTGAGCTGCTTCGGGCGCTGAGTCACGACACCGGTTCATTTCTTGCCTGGAGCTTCGTATCGATGGCCGGCACCGGTGCTGCAAACGTGATTTTGCCGCCGCTGGTCAAGAAATTTTTTCCCGATCGCATTGGGGGCATGTCGACGATCTATCTCTTCTTGGCGGTGCTCGGCAGTGTCATTCCGGCGTACCTCGCAGCACCACTTGCGGCGGGTGCCGACTGGCGCATGTCTATTGCCACGTGGGGCTACATCGCCGTTCTGGCACTGGTGCCGTGGGTGTTGCAGATTATTCGCGAACGGGGCCGCGCGTCAGTTTTTGCGAGTATTAATGACCCCGGTGTGACCCGACGCGTATGGACCTCTCCCACGTCGTGGGCCATCACAACCTCTTTCGCGATCGCCGCCGTTAACTGTTACGTCATGTGGGCCTGGCTGCCCGTGATGCTTCAGGAAAGAATCGGAATGTCCGAGGCAGACACGGGAGTCATGCTGGCCTTCTACACATTCATGTCAGTGCTCACCAGCCTCTTTGGTCCTCTGTTCATTACCCGACTGAAGTCAATGGCTCCACTCATTGTGGTTGGTATGGTGGTCATCATTTCGGGCACCCTCGGCCTGTGGCTGATCCCCGCGACGGCAACCTGGCTCTGGGTTGCGCTCAGCGGCCTGGGCATGATCTTCTTTACGATTCCCCTCGTGCTCATCAATCTGCGCACGTCGGGACCAGCCGGCGCCGTTGCGCTGAGCGGCATGACCCAGGGCGTCGGGTATCTCATCGGAGCGCTCGGCCCACTGACCGTGGGCTTCATCCACAGCTTCTCGCGCGATTGGACGCTTGACTACGTTTTTCTGATCGGCTCTGCGCTCGCCGGCATATTCCCGCTGATCTTGCTACACCGCCGCGTTATGGTCGATGTTCCCCGCGAAAAAGCCGGCCGAGGCCAAGGTGCCCACAGCCCCGAGGGATAAACGAAATCGTTTTTAACGACGGCCCTGGTTGCGGCGGTCGCGACGATTCATCGGTGGTGCATCCGACTCGACGCGCTGTCCGAATGCGCCCCGACTGGCACCGGCCTGGCCGGGGTCGACGGGCTGCACCCGTTCGGGAGTCCCCTGTCGTGCAGCTGCTTCGGCCTGACGCGCGCGTTCTGTTGCCGCCTGCTCAACCCGACCGCGCTGGTCACGAATTTCAGCGTGCCCCTCTTCGTCGGGAGCGATGTAGCTCAACTGAGTGGGAACCGCGACACCCTCAAGTCCCTTGGCCGCGACGCTCGGGTGGTTCGGGTCGCCCTCGGCAACCTGCACCTGAACCTCGAGGTTGTACAGAAAGCCGACCGACTCGCTCTTGATGGCGTCCATCATGGTCGAATAGAGAGCAAAACCTTCACGCTGGTACTCAACAAGCGGGTCACGCTGAGCCATCGCTCGAAGTCCGATGCCGTCTTTCAAGTAGTCCATCTCGTAGAGGTGGTCGCGCCAACGACGGTCGATCACCGAGAGAACCACGCGACGCTCCAGCTCTCGCATGGCAGGCTCACCGAGTGTGGACTCGCGACGGGCGTAGGCCAGCGACGCATCCGACTGAATCTCGCGGCGCATGAACTCGCGGTTGACCCGGCCCTTCGTGCCCGCCTCGGCAATCACCTCGTCGATAGAAATGGAAACGGGATAGATGGTGCGCAGCTCCGCCCACAGGGCATCGAAGTCCCAGTCGTCGCCGTTTCCGTCGCCACAGTGCACCGTGATCGCCTCATCAACAACATCAGAGATGAAATCCAGGGCACGGTCACGCAGGTCATCGCCCTCGAGAATGCGGCCACGATCGTGGTAGATCGCCTCACGCTGGCGATTCAACACGTCGTCGTACTTCAGCACGTTTTTGCGCACTTCAGCGTTACGCGCCTCGACCTGCGACTGGGCCGAACGAATAGCTCGCGACACCAGAGAGGATTCAATGGCCTGGTCATCTAGGCCACGACCCATGAAGGAATCGGCCATGCCGGCGTTAAACAGGCGCATGAGGTCATCGGTGAGGGACAGATAGAAGCGGCTCTCTCCGGGGTCACCCTGACGTCCCGAACGCCCACGCAGCTGATTGTCGATGCGGCGCGACTCATGGCGCTCGGTGCCGAGCACGTAGAGACCACCCGCGGCGATGACTTTGGCGGCCTCCTTGGCCACGTCCTGCTTTACCGACTCGAACTCCGGGCTCCACGCCTTCTGGTATTCCTCGGGGTTTTCCGTGGGATCGAGACCCTTGGCGGCCAAGGCCGAAACGGCCATAAACTCTGCGTTGCCACCGAGCATGATGTCGGTACCGCGACCCGCCATGTTCGTGGCGACAGTGACCGAACCAAAACGGCCCGCCTGTGCGACGATGGCCGCTTCGCGAGCGTGATTCTTGGCGTTCAAGACCTCGTGGCGAATGCCGCGTTTGGCCAACAACTTAGAGAGGTACTCGCTCTTTTCGACCGAGGTCGTTCCCACGAGCACGGGCTGCCCCAGTCCGTGGCGCTCTTGAATGTCGTCGGCGACCCGCTCAAATTTGATGATTTCGTTCTTGAAGATGAGGTCTGATTTGTCTTTACGCACCATCGGCCGGTTTGTGGGAATGGGCACGACGCCCAGCTTGTAGGTGCTCATGAACTCGCTGGCCTCAGTCTCGGCCGTACCCGTCATTCCCGAAAGCTTCTCGTACATGCGGAAGTAGTTTTGCAGGGTCACTGTTGCCAGCGTCTGATTCTCGGCCTTGACCTCAACACCCTCTTTGGCCTCAATGGCCTGGTGGATGCCCTCGTTGTAGCGACGGCCAGCCAGAATGCGACCTGTGTGCTCATCAACGATCAGCACCTCACCGTTCATCACGACATAGTCTTTGTCGCGTTTGAACAGGGATCGGGCCTTGAGGGAATTGTTGAGAAAAGAAATCAGCGGCGTGTTGGCCGACTCATACAAGTTTTCGATGCCGAGATAGTCTTCGACCTTTTCGATGCCCGGCTCAAGCACACCCACCGTGCGCTTCTTTTCGTCAACCTCGAAATCGGTGCCCTCCAGAAGGGTGTCAGCGATGGTGGCGAACTCTTTGAACCAGCGGTTGGCCTCTCCTGAAGCGGGTCCCGAGATAATCAGCGGCGTGCGAGCCTCGTCAATCAAAATCGAGTCAACCTCGTCAACGATCGCGTAGTAGTGACCGCGCTGCACTCGGTCAGAAGCCTGCCACGCCATGTTGTCGCGCAGGTAGTCAAAACCAAATTCGTTGTTCGTGCCGTAGGTAATGTCTGACAGGTACTGTTCGCGTCGTTCGGCCGGAGTTTGGCCCGCTATGTTCACGCCCGTCGTCATACCGAGGGCCCGGTAAACGCGACCCATTAACTCACCCCGATAGCCGGCGAGATAGTCGTTCACCGTAACGACGTGCACACCTCGACCGGCGATGGCATTGAGATAGGCCGCCAGTGTCGCCACCAGTGTCTT
>WLNS01000070.1 GCA_009699665.1 Actinomycetota bacterium | reverse complement strand
AGCCGCGCAACTGCGACATCTGCATGCCCTCGTAGACCACGCCTTGACCCGCCATGGCGGCATCTCCGTGGATGAGAACGGGCAGGGTGGTGAACGTTCCAATCGGCTTGAGGTCTTGCTTGGCCCGCACGATTCCCTGCAGCACACCGTTGACGGCCTCGAGGTGTGAGGGATTCGCGGCCAGGAAGACAGGAATCTGGCGGCCGTTGCGGCAGGTGTAGGTGCCACCCGTACCGAGGTGGTACTTAACGTCACCCGAACCCTGAACGGTTCCCGTGTCGAAGTTGCCCTCGAACTCGCGGAACACCTGCCCGTAGGTCTTGCCGGCGATATTGGTCAGCACGTTCAGTCGACCGCGATGGGCCATGCCAATGCCCACACCGTCGAGTTCATAGTCGGCGGCCTTCTGCAGCACGGCGTCGAGCAGGGCGATCAGCGACTCGCTGCCCTCGAGGCTGAAGCGCTTCTGGCCCACGTACTTGGTCTGCAGGAACGTCTCGAAGGCTTCTGCCTCGTTGAGCTTCTCAAGAATGCGCATCTGCTCGTCGTGATCGGGCTTTTCGTAGGGGAGCTCCACGTGATCGCGAATCCAGAGGCGCTGCTCGGGATCTTGAATGTGCATGTACTCCAGCCCCACGGTGCGACAGTAGGAGTCACGAAGGATTCCCAGCACTTTGCGCAGCGGCAGGGTGCGCGAGCCGGCGATTCCGCCGGTCACAAACTCTCGGTCAAGATCCCAGAAGGTGAGCCCGTGGGATTCGATCTCGAGATCGGGGTGGGTGCGCTGCACGTACTCCAAGGGATCAATGTCGGCCATCAAGTGGCCGCGCACGCGGTAGGCGTTGATGAGCTCTTGCACTCGGGCGGTTTTGTCGATCGCTGTTGACGCGTCAACATTGATGTCGGTGTTCCACTGGACGGGCTTGTAGGGAATGCGCAGGGCGGCAAAAACATCTTCGTAGAAATTCCGCTGACCGGTCAGCATCTCGTGAACGATCTTGAGGAACTCGCCCGATCCCGCGCCCTGAATGACCCGGTGATCATAGGTGCTGGTGAGGGTGATGATCTTGCCGACGCCGAGGTCAACGAGTGTTTTCTCACTCGAGCCCTGGAACTCTGCCGGGTAGTCGAGGGCACCGGCACCGACGATGCAGCCTTGGCCCTTCATGAGGCGAGGCACCGAGTGATTGGTGCCAATTCCGCCAGGGTTGGTCAGTGAAACGGTGATGCCTTGAAAGTCTTCTGCGGTCAGCTTGTTGCCACGAGCTCGAGAGACCAAGTCCTCGTAGGCCTGCAGGAACTCGTCGAAAGCCATCGTGTCGGCGCGCTTGATGCCGGGCACCATCAGGGTGCGCGTTCCATCGGGTTTGGGGATGTCAATGGCGAGACCCAGCGTGACGTGCGCCGGTGCCACCATGGTGGGCTTGCCGTCAATCTCGTCATAGAAAACGTTCTGACTCGGGAACTCCCTCAGCGCCCTCACCAGAGCGAAACCCAGAAGATGCGTGAACGACACCTTGCCACCACGTCGACGCGACAGATGGTTGTTGATCACGATGCGGTTGTCGATCAAAAGTTTCGCGGGAATCGCGCGCACGCTCGTGGCGGTAGGCACCGTCAGCGAGACGTCCATGTTCGCAGCGAGTGACTTAGACGTGCCCTTCAGCGTCGTGTAGACGTCTTCTTCGGCTTGCTCGCCCAATTCGCCCATGGCATCGAGTACTCGAGCATCGGCCGGAATAGGAGAGCTGGCCGGCATAGACGTTGTGCGCGCCACGGGCTGTGACCCCGTGAGGGCGTCACCGGGCGACGCGGATGGTGCAGGTGCTGCGGCCGAGGGTGCTTCTGCGCTGACCGCAACAGAGCTTGACGGCAGGGTAACGGCCGGTGTCTGCATGCCCTGGCCGGCGCCATACTTCTCGAGCGTTGACCACCAGGATTCGTCGACCGAATTTTTGTCGACCACGAACTTTTCGTAGAGCTCTTCGACGAGCCACTCATTTGCGCCGAACTCGTCGGCTCCATCATCCTGCTGGTTGGACACGACTCTTTGTCGCTCACTCTCAATGCGGGGGTGAATAAAAAGTGAAAGTAGTCACCACGAAAGGCAACCGAGCCGGCGCTGGAAGCGTCCCAGCGTTCGAACCCTCCACAAGACTAATGCGAATGAGTGTGGCATAGGTGCCCATCCGGTCGCGCGGATATAGTTGAAGCGATGGATGACCCCCCTTCTGGTCTGTCCTCTCCGGCATCGCGGTTCGCACGCGGGGGAGGGGTGGTGAGCCGTGTGGTTTGAGTGGGGAATGTTTGCGCTCGGGCTCGTTCTCATCGTGGCCACCGGATTCTTTGTGGCTGCCGAGTTTGCCCTGCTGAATTTGGAGCGAGCCGACATTGATGCTCGACTCGCGCGGGGAGAACGCGGACTGGGAATGATTTCGCGGGCGATGAGTCGCACGTCGACGCACCTTTCCAGCGCACAATTGGGCATTACCCTGACCACGCTGCTCACGGGATTTGCCATGGAGCCGGCCATAAGCGCACTTCTGGCAACCTGGTTTGAGACGTGGGGCTGGGACCCGGAAGTGATTCGATGGATTTCAGTAATCGTGGCCATCCTCGTCGCTACCCTGCTATCGATGCTTTTCGGCGAGCTCGTGCCCAAGAACTTCGCGCTCGCCGTGCCACTCGCGACGGCGAAGGTGGTGATGCCCGTTCAGGCCTGCTTTACACTGATCTTTCGCCCGGCCGTAGTGGCACTCAATGCGACGGCCAATTCAATTTTGCGCCTTTTTGGCATCACTCCTCGGGAGGAGCTCTCGGCTGCGCGCACGCCCGAGGAGTTGTCGTCTCTCGTCTTGCACTCGGCACGCGCCGGACTGCTTGAAAAAGACACGGCGACGCTCCTCAGTAAGACACTGCGCTTTAGCCAGCGAACCGCCGCAGACGTGATGACACCGCGCACGAGGGTGGTCGACGTGAGCGCCGACGCGCCGGTCTTGAGCGTTTTGGAATCAGCCCGCCGTTCCGGTTTTTCACGGTTTCCAGTGGTGGGTGATGACCTGGATGACCTGTTGGGCGTCGTTCACGTCAAATACGCAATGGCCGTGCCGAGAGACCGCCGCGCCGAGGTGCCCGTGTCGGCGATTATGACCGAACCGTTACGCGTGCCCGAAACGATGACGCTCGACAATTTGCTGAGCGAGCTCCGGGGAAAGGGTTACCAACTAGCCGTTGTCATCGATGAATATGGCGGAACCGCAGGCGTGACGACCCTCGAAGACGTCGTTGAAGAGCTCATCGGAGAAGTGGCCGACGAACACGACCGAAGTTCTGCCGGCGTTGTGCGCACAGAGGGCGGGATCACCTTCCCGGCCAGCCTTCGTCCCGACGAGCTTCTCGAACGCTCGGGTGTTGTCGTTCCCGAGAATCCAGACTACGAGACCGTGGCCGGCTTTGTGATGAGCCAACTTGCTGCCCTACCGCGCGTGGGCGACGAAGTGGTGGCACCCGGGGGAACGCTTCGCGTGGTGCGCATGGATGGACGCCGCATTGATCGCCTGCGCTTTAATCCAATCGAGACACCCGACAGCCCCCTGAAGAAATCATCGAATGGAACCTCGAACGGTCCTTCGAATCTGACCTCGAGTGGTGGTGAGGACGCATGAGTTGGTTGGGATTTGTCTGGCTCGCCCTGTTGCTCGTCATCAACGCATTTTTCGTGGCAGCAGAGTTTGCCGTGATTTCAGCGCGTCGCTCTCAAATTGAACCGCTGGCAGACGCCGGCAAACCCGGCGCACGCACGGCGCTCTGGGCTATTGAACACGCGTCGTTGATGCTCGCCACCAGCCAGCTGGGCATCACTGTCTGTTCGTTGCTGATTCTCAACGTTGCCGAGCCCAGCATTCACGATCTCGTTGCCGAGTGGTTCTCTGCCACGGGGTTGCCCTACGGAGTGATCTCAACGATCGGCTTTTTGGTCGCTCTGGTCTTCGTCACGTTTCTGCACGTGGTCTTTGGCGAGCTGGTTCCCAAGAACGCATCGTTTTCTATGCCTGATCGGGCCGTGCGATTACTCGCGCCGGCATTGGTCGCCGTTGCTTCCGTTGTTCGCCCCATCATCGTGGCCCTGAATTGGGCCTCGAACATGGTGCTTCGTATATGCCGCGTGACGCCGCGCGACGAAGCGTCCAGCACGTTCACCCTCGATCAGGTCGCGAGTATCGTCAATCTTTCGCAGCGTGAGGGCACAATCGACGATGCCACGGGGGCCGTGAGCGCCACCTTCGAATTCACGATCAAGAAGGCGCGCGACATCGCCGTTGTGCTGACCGACGTGGTGACGCTGCCCGAAAATGCGACGGTGGCCGATCTCGAGCGCGCGGTGACCACTCACGGGTTTTCGCGCTACCCCGTCGTCAACACGTCGGGTGAGGCCGTCGGATACGTTCACCTGAAAGACGTGCTGACCGATGGCGATGGTGGCGTGGGCACAGAGACGGGCCCGCTCAGAGCCAAGCGCATTCGTCGACTTGAAACGGTGAGTCCGTTGCTCGATCTCGAAGATGCCCTGGCGCAACTCCAGCAGTCGGGTGTGCATCTCGCTCGCGTTGTCGACGCGAGCGGACGAACCACGGGCATGATCTTTCTCGAGGACATTCTCGAAGAACTCATCGGACGCGTTGACGATGCCACGCGGAGATAGGCCGGCACGCCGGTCAGAACACCCCGGTGAGAACACGCCGGTGAGAACACGTCGGTGAGAGCCGACCTAAGGATTCAGTTTGGGACGCGCACGCCGATACTGCGGGGGCCAGTAGTCGATCTCTACGCCCAGCGACACCGCGGCATGGAGCACGAAGTGTGGGTCGCGCAGATGTTCCCGACCGAGGAACACGGCGTCTGCCCGGCCTTCGGCGACAATGGCATTTGCTTGATCGGGAGTGGTAATCAGCCCCACGGCGGTTGCCGAGACGTGCGCGTGCGACCGCACGAAGTCCGTCAGCGGCACCTGATAGCCGGGCGAGAGGGGAATCGTGACACCGGTGACGTTTCCGCCGCTGGAAATGTCAAAGACATCAGCACCCGCGGCGTGGCACCAGTCGGCAACGATTGAGCACTCCTCTTCGTTGAAGCCATCCGATACCCAATCGGTGGCCGAGAAGCGAACGAACAGAGCCAGGTCGTCGGGCATCACGGCACGCACGGCCGTCACGATACGCATGAGCAGACGAGCTCGGTTTTCGAGCGCACCACCATACTCATCGGTGCGGGCATTGCTCTTGGGTGACAAAAATTCGTGTATCAGGTAGCCGTGTGCCGCGTGAATCTCGAGAACCCTAAAGCCGGCGTCGACGGCGCGTTGGGCTGCCTGCGCCCAGGCAGTCACCAAGGAGTCGATCTCGGCCACCGTCAGAGCGACGGGTTCGGCATAGCCGGTGAAGGCAAGAGCGCTTGGAGCCACCGTCTGCCACCCGCCGTCGTCAACCGACGCAGTACCACCGCCTGATTGAGGGTGTCCCCAATCGGGAAAAATCGAAGCTTTGCGTCCGGCGTGGGCGAGCTGTATTCCCGGCACGGCGCCCTGGCTGGTGATGAAGGTGGCGATGCGCTTCCAGGCATCGCGCTGTGCGTCGTTCCAGAGGCCGGTGTCGTGAACCGAAATCCGGCCTTCCGGAACCACTGCTGTCGCCTCGGCGATGACCAGTCCGGCGCCCCCGCGCGCCATGCCGCCGAGGTGAGTCAGATGCCAATCGGTGGGAACGCCGTCTTGGGCCAGCACCGAGTATTGACACATGGCGGGAGCCCACAGGCGGTTTCGAAAGGTGACGCCCCGAACGGTCAGGGGTTCGAACGATGCGGGGGTCTTCATGTCATCAAACTATCGTGAGCTTCATGAATGTATTTACGACCCCCGGCCAGGGTCGGGCCTCGTCGGGCATCGCGGAATGGAGTGTGGGGGAGGCTGCGCAATATATTCGGGTGCCGGGGCCGAACGACGACAAGTATCGACACGGAGTCCTCGGTATCGCCACGGGGAGCACTGCTTTTCCTGGTGCTGCTGTTCTTGGGGTTGACGCTGCCCACGCCACGGGGGTAGGCATGGTTCGCTTCATAGGTGAGAAATCGGTTGAACTTCAGGTTTTGCACCGTCGCCCAGAGACAGTAACGGGAGAGGGGCAGGTACACGCGTGGCTCCTTGGGTCGGGAACCGGCTGGGCTGTGCCGGGTACTCAATCGGCAGTCGTTAATCGAGCCTTGGTCTCGGGCCTGCCTCTTGTGCTCGATGCCGGTGCGCTCCCGCTGGCTGACCTAGCTACGGGACTAACAATTCTGACGCCCCACCATCAGGAATGTGCGCGATTGATGGCGTGTGATCCACGAGAGGTTGACGAAGACCCGTTGGGCAGCGCCGCGCGACTCGCGGACCAGTTCACTGCCATTGTTGTGCTCAAAGGTCACGTGACTTTCATTGTGAGTCCAGAACATGATGGCAATCGATCGAGTCGGCAGGTCAGTGCGCCCACTACGTGGCTAGCCACAGCGGGCACCGGGGATGTTCTTGCAGGCATTATGGGCGCGCTCGTCGCCACGCATGCCACGCAAACGACACTCGACCGGGGAACGCTTGCCGGGCTAGCAGCGACGGCAGTTTTTGTGCATGGAGCGGCGGCTCTCCGAGCCGGATCTGGCGGTCCGTTCGGCGCGTCGGACATTGCCCGGCACCTTGGTTCGGTCATCGCGGGTATTCTCGAGAATCGTGGCGCATAAAGAAAACAAGAGCACCACTCAGGTGCGCTGGTTCGCCCATCCGGCCATCCTCTGGGTCGCATTCGCTGCTGCGCACGTCTGGACAGCATGGCTCAATCTCGCGTCGACAAATCAACCGCTCGGTGACGTCACCGGAATCTATACGTACTGGGTGACGCAGGCGCTCAACGGCCAGGGTGTGGTGGGCATTACGACGCCCTGGGTGTACCCCATTGTGGCTCTCGCGCCCCTGCTTTTGGCGTCACTACCGGGAATGGGCACTTATGGGCAGAACTGGCTGGTCATGGTCTCGCTGCTCGATGCGCTGGCGTTCTTTTTTGTGATCGGTGGCTGGCGACGTCCGGCCCGCCGCATCTGTGCCGCCTGGTGGTGGATTGCGTTCGTGCTGTGCCTCGGGCCCATCACTCTGGGCCGTTTGGATTCTGTGGTTGCCCCCCTTTCCGTT
>WLNS01000007.1 GCA_009699665.1 Actinomycetota bacterium | reverse complement strand
GATTAATACTTGCCCCACAACCAATGTCCGTGTGGGGACCAACGACGACACCGGCGTTTACATAGGCGCTGTGGCCGAACGTCGTGCTGTGGGCCACGATTGCCGTGGGGTCAACGAGGGAAAACGGCTGACGAAATCCCTTTTCGGCGCTCGCCACTAAGGCCAGACCCCGGTGATGTGCTGAACCGAGGCCGATGGTGAAGGGGCGGCGTCTGTCACTTGTGTCCGAGAGTAACTCGAGGTTCGGTAGGTCGCGATCTGCAGTTCCGAGGTTGTCGATGCACGTCGTCGCGAAGCCTCGTCGCTGAGCCGACTCGACGACGTCGTAAACGAAGGACGAGGCCACGCCAAAGATCGTCAGCCCGTGACTGGCAACGTCACTTTCGACACGAGTGGTGAGGTCTGCCACGTGGCAAGTCTACGTGACCGGCATAGGCCAGCGTGGTCACCGGCATGCCTGAGATTTGGGATAATAGAAAAGGAGTTAACGAAAGGGGCGCCATAATGGCGGCACAAAAGCCACGCACCGGAGACGGACCGATGGAAGCTACCCGCGAGGGTCGCCTGATTGTTGTCCGGGTGCCTCTCGAAGGGGGCGGCCGCATGGCCGTGTCAATGAACGACGACGAGGTCACCGAGTTGCACGCCTTGCTCGGCAAGGTCGTCAAGCCCGCTTCGTAGTTCAGTCGTTCACGAAGAGAAAAGCCTCGCGCGTGCGGGGCATTTCTTTTTGGAGGCGTGGGTGACGGCTGGTCACCTCAGTTTTGTCACGGTGAGCAGACCGTCGCCGAGGGGCGATATTGTCGCGGTGACATCGTCGCTTTCGGCCACGGCCGCCAGCATGGCGCGAAATGCCGACGGCACTGTTCCGCGTTTCGCGGGGTCGGCGACGTCGCCCTTCCAGAGCACGTGCGGAGCCAGCAGCACGCCACCCACCCGGATTAAGCGCAGGGCCTGCGGTACATAGCTCGCTATCTGTGCCGGATCTCCATCGATAACGACGAGATCGTAGGACGTCTCGTTCATTCGGGGGAGCACGTCCGAGGCCCGACCCGTGATGAGTCGAATCTGGTTCGGAGCAAAACCTGCTGCGACGAAGAGTGGCTTGGCCTGTTCCTGTCGGTCGTAACCATCGTCGATCGAGGTCAAAATGGCCTGGGGTGCGCCGCGCAGAAGCCAGAGCCCCGAGACCCCAAAGCCTGTTCCCACCTCAACAATGTTCTGGGCCTGAGTCGCCGCTGCGAGAGCGGCGTAGTGCGCCCCGGTGGCTGCAGGGATGACGTGGACGCCGTGTTCGTGGGCGAGCGAACGGGCGGTCAGCTGCGCGCGCGTTTCATCAGCAAACTCCGTGATGAACCTCGCGTCAATTTCGCTAAACGTCACAGTGTGCCCCTTCTCTCACAGCCTAGCGAAGCGCATGTGCCGGTCGACGAGTAACCTAAAGACGTGTTTGGTTTGACCTTCGATAAGTTGCTGGTGATCGGTGTCCTCGCAATTTTTTTGCTGGGTCCCGAACGACTTCCTAAGTATGCTGCGGGCTTGGCCCGGCTCGTCAAGGGCATCCGAAAAATGGCGAGCGGCGCTAAGGAACGAATGCGCGAAGAAATGGGTGACGAGTTTGACGAGGTGGACTGGAGAACTCTCGACCCGCGTCAATATGACCCGCGAAGAATTATTCGAGATGCTTTACTAGAAGAAAATCCGCCGGTGTCAGCCCCCGCTCCGGTGACCACCCCTCGTCGCCCGCGTGCCGCACGCGCTCGGGCGGGATTGGCTCCCTACGATGCGGAAGCAACCTAGAGTTCTCGTCGGGCGCACGGCGCTCGTTTCATCGATATTGGCCCCCGTGCTTTTTATCGGATCGACATTTCTTGCCGAGCAGATGTACGCGGGATACAATCCGGCGTCCCAAACCATCAGTGAGTTGGCGGCCCTCACGGCACCCACGCATGTGTTTATGACGGTCATGTTCATGTGTACGTCGCTGTGTCACATTGTCACCGCCGGTTTTTCGCCGGGAATTGGCATCCCCGGTCGCCTCGCCCTCGGTCTCGCCGGAGTAGCCACCTTCATGGTGGCTCTCTTCCCGCTGCCGAGCATCGAAGGAACATCGATTCCGCACCGCATCTCGGCCATGATCGGCTTTATTTTGCTGGCCGTATGGCCGGTTCTCGGAATGCGCGTGGGTGGCACGTGGCCGTGGATCGTGCGGCCGTGGGGGGCTGTCACCGGCACGCTCATTATGGGAGCTGCGTGTTTTTGGTTCTTAGGGGTGTGGTCAAATCAGTCCTTGGGCTACGTGGGTGTGGTCGAACGGCTCGGCGGAGACCTTGAATCGACCTGGCCGGCCATTGTGATGATCACGCTTTTCGTCGTGCAGCGTCGTCGTTCGACATCGTCGCTTACGAGCTGACGGGGCGATTCCGCGGATTAGCTCCTGGGCGTGAGGGGCACCGTCGCCGTGGCACGCGCAGAGCGCTTGAGCACCTCGTCGGCCAATTGCGTAAGTTCTGCGGCAGCGAGGTCGTCGGGGTCTGAGGCCACGAGGGGGATTCCGCTGTCGGCGGCCTGGGCCATAGCGGGACTCAGCGGGATACGAGCCAGCACGTCAACCTTCAGGCCCGTTCGAGCGAGACCGGCCGCAACAGCGGCAGCGCCGCCCGAGCCAAAAACGTCGAGGCGTGTCCCATCGGACAGAACGCTCGCACTCATGTTTTCAACGACACCAATGATGCGTTGACCCGTTTGGGTGGCAAGTGCGCCGGCGCGGATGGCCACCCCAGCCGCATAGGGCTGTGGTGTGGTCACGATCAGCACATCGCTGTGTGGCAGCAGTTGACCGACCGTGATCGCCACATCGCCGGTTCCCGGGGGCAGGTCGATAAAGAGAACATCAAGGTCGCCAAAGTAGACATCGGTGAGAAACTGTGTGACCGTGCGCTGCAGCATGGGACCACGCCAGGCGACCGCGACGTCAGTGTCGTCCACAAACATTCCGATCGAGATCACCTTTACGTCGTGGGCGACGGGTGGCACGATAGCGTCGTCGAGGCGCGTGGGCCGCACGGGCACTCCGCCGGGCGCCAGCCCCATGAGCGACGGGATGGAGTAGCCGTATACGTCGGCGTCGAGAATTCCCACGCGCAGACCACGACGTGCGAGGGCAACGGCAAGATTGACGGTAACGCTCGACTTTCCCACACCACCCTTCCCGCTCGTGACCGCTATCACCCGGGTCATCGACTCGGGGCCGAAAGCCATTGTTCGCCCCGCCGGCCGCAGTGTGGCCAGCATGTCCGACCGTTCCTCGTTCGTCATTATGCTCACGCTCACAACGGCAGACGTGACGCCGGGGGAGCTCAAGGCCGCTTCGTGCACGGCACGTTCAATGTGGTCGGCGGCCGGACAACCCGCAATCGTGAGTCGGATCGACACGATGGCTTCGCTGCCACGAACCTCAATCGGTCCCACCATTCCGAGGTCGGCTAACGGACGGCGAATTTCCGGATCCTGCACGGCTCCGACGCGGGAGCGAACGTCGTCGGGACTCGCCGCGGATGTCGGCTTGCCGGTCACGGTGACGGGGTGGCGCGGGTGCTGCGTGCGGCCCGGCGCAGGGGTGACGTCGCGCTGCGCTTGAGGGAACGACCTGGCGGGCGTTCACTCTCGAGTTCATCGAGCAGGTCCCGCAGTTCCTGGCGAATAAATTCTTTTGTCGCCATATCTTTCATGGCGAGGCGCAACGCTACGACCTCGCGAGCCAAATATTCGGTGTCGGCGAGGTTACGCTCGGCGCGCACCCGGTCTTGCTCGAATTGCACTCGGTCACGGTCGTCTTGCCGGTTCTGTGCCAACAAAATCATGGGAGCGGCATACGACGCTTGCAGAGAGAGCAACAGCGTGAGGGCCGTAAAGCCGATTGCTGCTGAGTCAAAGCGCAACCCTTCGGGCGCCAGTGAGTTAAACGTGATCCACAGAATGCAGAATACGGTCAGGCCGAGAAGAAACCACGGGGTGCCCATTGCGCGGGCAATAGATTCGGTAAATCGACCAAAGCGGTCGCGCGGTCGAGTCGGGCGCATGAGTCGTGGGCCCATGCTCTTGGGCGAGTCGAAGTAGTCGTCGTCGTCGTGAGTGCTTCGTGCCACGATTACTCCTTTCTCTTCTTCGTCACGGGTGCCTTAGAGCGGGTGCGCGTCTTTCGACGCTTCGGCGTGCTCGGGTCGTCGTCGTGACTGCGCCAGTCATCGGGCAGGATGTAGTCGAGCACGTCGTCGATGGTGACCACGCCGACCAGTCGTCCGGCATCGTCAACCACGGGTACCGAGACGAGGTTGTAGCTGGCCAGAATGCGCGACACCTCGGCCGCGCTAGTGCCCACGTGAACCGGCTCTGTTCCTTCGTCAATCAGGTTGCCCAGACGTTCGTGCGGCGGGTAGCGCAGCATGCGCTGAAAGTGCACGAGTCCGAGAAGTCGACCGGTGGGGGATTCGTAGGGAGGGAGCGTGATGCACACGGCCGCCGCGAGAGCAGGATGCGTCTCGTGGCGTCGAATCATGGCGAGGCCCTCGGCCACGGTTGCCTCGGCCGACAGGATGATGGGGTCGGTCGTCATCAGACCACCGGCGGTATCGGGACCAAAGCTGAGCAGCAGCCGAACATCCTCGGCGTCCTCGGGTTCCATCAGGTCAAGGAGCGTCTTGCCGCGCGCCCGGGGGAGCTCGGCAATCAGGTCGGCCGCGTCGTCCGGTTCCATCTCTTCGAGAACATCGGCCGCCCGCTCGTCGTCCAATTGCGCCATGATGTCAACCTGGTCGCTCTCGTCCATCTCTTCGAGAACATCGGCGAGCCGGTCATCGGGAAGTTCTTCGGCCACCTCGATCATGCGCTCCTGAGGTAAATCAAGCAGGGTCGTGGCCAGGTCCGCCGGACGAAGCTCAGAGTAGGCGGCGATCAATTGCTCCGCCGACTGGCTTTCGCCATCCGCAGCCATTTCGGCGATGTGCGACCATTCCACCAGCGTGGTGGCTCCCTTCGTAAAGGGTGAGCCACCTGCCCGAGGTCGACGCACAAAAACCTGAGACACGTTCCAATCACCCTGCGCCGTCTCGGTAATCGCCAAATCTTCAATGGTGCCGGCCCCAGAACCGTCGTTGAAGCTCACCTTGCGGCCCAGAAGTTCAGCGATGAGACGAACCTCGCCGCCGCGCTGCTGGAAGCGCCGAACGTTGATGAGGCCGGAGGTGATGACCTGACCGTTCGTTATTGACGAGACGCGCCCGATCGAGACAAAGACGCGACGTTTGCCCGGAATCTCGACGAGCAGTCCCACCACGCGCGGAGCGGCGGTTGCCCGGTAAACCACAATGGCATCGCGAACGCGACCCACGCGGTCGCCCACGGGGTCAAAAACATTGCACCCGGCCAGCCGGGCCACAAAAACGCGCGCCTGGGTCATGTGACCAACTTACCGCGTGGGCTTAATCCACGCCTCAACCTCAGCGACGGTTCGAGGGATTCCTCGGGACAGGTTTTCGGCACCCTCTGGCGTCACCAAGATGTTGTCTTCAATGCGAACGCCAATGCCCCGGAGTTCTTGTGGCACGGTCAGGTCATCGGGCTGAAAGTACAGGCCGGGCTCGATCGTGAAGATCATTCCCGCAGTGACGATTCCCTCGTGGTACATCACACGCCGGGCATGCGCACAGTCGTGCACGTCGAGACCCAAGTGGTGGCTCGTGCCGTGCACCATGTAGCGACGGTGATACTGATTCTCTGGCGCGAGCGATTCCTCGGCTGAAACCGGCAGCAGCCCCCACTCGGCCGTCCTCTGGGCAATGACCGCCATCGCGGTCTGATGAATCTCACTAAACGTGATGCCCGGTTTCACTATCGCGAAGGCTGCGTCGGCAGCGTCGAGCACGGCCTGATAGACCTTGCGCTGCGCAGCGCTGAATCGTCCCGAAACCGGAAGGGTGCGCGTGATGTCGGCCGTATAGTAACTGTCTAGCTCAACACCGGCATCGATGAGCACCAGGTCTTTCTTTCCTACGTCACCGTCGTTTCGCTCCCAGTGCAGAATGCACGCGTGTGCCCCTGACGCGGCGATGGTGTTGTATCCCAGCCCGTTGCCCTCGAGCCTGGCTCGCGTCGCAAAGGCACCCTCGATCATGCGTTCCCCGCGCTGCTTGCCGCCGATGGCGGGAAGGACACGGGCGATGTCGGAAAAACCGAGGTGGGTGGCGGCCACCGCCAAACGCACCTGGTCGATTTCATAGGCGTCTTTTATCAGGCGCATTTCTGAGAGCACCCGTGCGAGGTCGTCATCCCGGGATTGGTCGGCCGTTGGACGAGTGAGGGCATCAATGCGCGCCGTAACCGCCGGGTCTGCTTCGCGAATGAGAAGGGTCGAAACGCCGCTCGTCAGTGCAGCTCCGAGTGCATCGATGTGGGCGGTGGCAAGGTTGAGTTCTGCGCTCACCGCGGTCGCCGAGGGGCGAGCCCCAACCCAAAACTCGCCGATGGACGCGTTGGCGTAAAACTCTTCGCTGTCACGACCGGCGGGTTCTCGAAAATAGAGGGTTGCTGTGTGACCGTCGCCGTCGGGTTCAAGCACGAGAACGGAGTCGGGCTCGCTGTCAGTGCCCCACCCGGTGAGATAGGCAAAATCGGAGTGAGCCCGAAACAGGTAATCCGTGTCGTTGCTGCGTTGTTTGGCGCGACCGGCGGGAATAACAAGTCGACAGCTCGAGAATTCTGCGCAAAGTTTCTCGCGACGAACGGCGGCGGCGCGGGCGGATTCCCTGAGTGCAGGCAGGCGGTCAACTCGCGGCGCCCAATCTTGGCTGATGTGTTGGCGAAACGCATCGGACTCGGGCGTGGTGCTCCGATTCTTGTTTTCTGCCATGTGACCAGTCTTTCAGTTCGTGCGACTGAGTTGGGCAAGCAGCGGGCGGTGATCACTTCCGCTACCGTCGACACTCGTGATGACCAGAGAACCGGTCACGGTCCATTCGGGCGTTGCCATGATGTGATCAATGGCTGCGCCCCCGAGCGTGGGCAGCCAGGTGGGCCACGTTCCGAGTGCCGCTCCGTGCGTGACAAGTGCCGCGTCGCGACAATTACCGAGGTTGTCAGTGCCGAGCCCCTGCAGATTGTCGATTGTGGCATTAAGGTCGCCGGCGAGAATCACGTTGGGTGTGCGACACAGCGCCGCCAGCAGGGTGAGATCCGATGTCCACTGCGACATCGTGACCTGCGATGGGGCGACCACATGGGCGGCGATAAACGTTGGTCCGCCATCTGAACTCGTTGCTATCACCGTCGGCGAAACCGACGTGCCGCCGCCAGTGTTTGCCACGCGGTAGGTGCCCAGCGATCGCGAGATCAGCAAAGATGTTGAGTGTGCCCGGTAGACCTGGTCGTAGGTCAGGGTCAGCGACTGCATGTCGAATCCGGCGTTGGCCATGATGCTGGCCACATCGGCGGCGGTCGCGCTCGTCGTCTCGGGCAGGGCAACAACCTGGGCCTGCTGAGCAATAGCCAGCTGGGCAATGGCTGCCGGTGCCGGTGCATCGCCCATCGTGTTCCACTCGAGCACACGGATGTTATCTGTGGCGCCGCGAGTCGGAGCACTCGGCAGAGCTGATCCCGTGCCCCGAAAATAGAGCAGCACTCCCGTGGCCACAGCAAACACCAACAGCCATGACCCGACAGCCATCAGAATTCGACGCAGGGGGCGACCAAAACGTCCCAGCACGGCCAGCACGATAAAAATCAACAGCGCGATACTGAGCGCAAAACCGCGCGGAGCCACCATGACCGACCACGGACTCGTGCGTTGCCAGCCCAACAGTTGGGGCCAAAAGGCAACGACGACGAAGACAAGGGTTGCCAGAGAAACGACGAAGGCAAGCAGGCGCGAAAGCATCGTCACTAGCATGACAGGGTGGAGTCTTTTTTACGTGCCCAATCCCCGATAGACCTGCATTTGCACAGCGCACTTTCGGATGGCACGGATTCGCCCACCGGTGTCGTGCGCGAAGCGCACAGCCACGGGGTGAGAACCATGGCGCTGACCGACCATGACACGACCGGGGGCTGGGCCGAGGCCGAAGCTGCGTGCCGCGAACTCGCCATGACTTTTGTTCCCGGGGCTGAAATTTCGGTTTCCGGAGGACCGGGCGTAGGCGGAATGCACCTCTTGGCCTATCTATTTGACCCGGTGGAACCAAACTTGGCGGCCACCATGCTCGACCTTCGCGACGGACGCCCCGATCGCATAAAGACCATCGTGATGAATCTTCAAGCGGACTTTGAGATCAGCCTGGACGACGTCATGGCAGAGGCTGACGGTGCACCGCCGCAACGCCCACACATCGCTTCGGTGCTGGTCGCGAACGGCTATGCCCTTTCGGTCGATGATGCTTTTGCGAACATTTTGAACCCCGACGGCAAGTACTACATTCCGACGACACGAAAGCCGAGCATCTTGGCAGCCATTCGGCTGATTAACGCCGCGGGGGGTGTGGCCATCATCGCGCACCCGACGGGTCGTTCGGGTGGAGTGATGCCCCTCAAAAATCTCGAGCTTCTGCTCGACGCGGGACTCGCCGGATTCGAGCTCGATCACCGCGAGAACGCTGCCAACCCGGCCGGACTCGAGCGCCTGCGCGAATATGCCCGAGACTACGATCTCATCGTCACGGGTTCGAGCGACTATCACGGGTCGCGAAAGAAAAATCGCCCCGGCGAGAACACCACGGCGCCGCACATGCTCGAGCGAATAATCGAACGAGCAACCGGACGCGAACCCACGTATCCGATCGCCACGTGATTTAGGACGGAGCAAGCCCCGGGCCACGGCGACGCGTGCGATTGCGCGATCGGGAGGGATTGTTGCCGTCGTGGTGCTCGGGACCGCGCCCATCGTGGTTGCCGCCTGCTTGCTCGGGCGCGCCCACGGGCGACGTGTGCTTGGGCGGGTTGTTTACGCGCCGACGCCCGCCATCACCTGAGGATGTGCGGGGAGCGCGCTCGGCGCCCTTAGCGGCCGGTGTTGATCTGAGCCGGCCCTTGGCACCTTCCGGAATATGGAGGTCGGTGTAGAGGTGAGCGGAAGACGAATACGTTTCGGTGGGATCGGGCCGACCAAACTCGAGCGCGCGATTAATCAGCGCCCACTTGTGCAGGTCATCCCAATCAACAAACGTCACCGCGATTCCCGTTTTTCCTGCTCGGCCGGTGCGCCCCACGCGGTGCAGGTAAGCCTTATCGTCTTCGGGAATCGTGTGATTGATCACGTGGGTAACGTCGTCAACGTCAATGCCTCGGGCGGCGACGTCGGTGGCGATAAGAATGTCTTTCTTGCCAGCCTTGAATGAGGCCATCGATTTTTCACGGGCTTCTTGGCTCATGTCACCGTGAACGGCAACGGCCGGAAATCCTCGATCCGCGAGGTCTTCGACCAGGCGGGCAGCGGCACGTTTCGTGCGCGTGAAAATGACCGTCTTGCCGCGGCCGTCAGCCTGCAGGATGCGCGCAATCACTTCGTCTTTGTCGAGCGCATGAGCTCGGTAGACGATGTGTTCGATGTTGGCCTGTGTGATGCCCTCGTCGGGGTCGGTGGCTCGAATGTGAATGGGCTTCGTCATGAAGCGTCGGGCTAGCGTGACGATAGGCCCGGGCATGGTTGCCGAGAACAACATGGTGTGACGCACGGCGGGCAGTTTCGAAAAGATTTTTTCGATGTCAGCCAAGAACCCCAGATCGAGCATTTTGTCTGCTTCGTCGAGAACGACCTCAGTGACGTTGGCCAAGCTCAAGAGCCCCTGGCCAGCCAGGTCAATTAGACGCCCGGGAGTGCCCACAACAATCTGCGCACCCGCCTTGAGCTGCTCGATTTGACCCTCGTAGGCCTTGCCCCCGTAAATCGAGACGACCGTGGTGGATCGATTTGCCGCGGCGAGTTCGAGGTCCTCGGCAACCTGCACGCACAGCTCACGAGTGGGCACGACCACCAGCACTTTGACGCCCGGTTCTGGCGAAAGCCCCAGTCGCTGAATAATGGGCAGGCCGAATCCGAACGTCTTTCCCGTGCCTGTCTTGGCTTGGCCGATAATGTCCTGACCGCTCAACGCCAACGGGATGGTCTGCTCTTGAATCGGGAAGGGTTCGTCGATGCCCTTGTCGGTCAATGCCTGAGCGATATCGGGCTCAATACCCAAGTCAATAAAAGTCATAAGTCTGATATGAGTCTAGTGCGCGTCGACGGCTTGCCGGTTGAGGCATAGGCTGAAGTGGTGTTCGAATGGTTCCGGCGGCGGTCGCGTCAGCGCAAACCTGCGGCCGTGATTGGTGCGCGAGAGGTTGTCGCCGAAGAGAATCGATACGACCTGGGTGACCTGACCCCGGATACGGTTTCTTACCTGGGCCAGGTCGCCTACTTTGAACTTGCGGTATTCGAAACGCTCAGCCGAGCGGTCAGTGAATCACCAGATTTATCTTCCAAAGAGGGACTGAGTGCTGTTGCGGGCGACGCTTTGGCCAAGCATCACGGTGTCGTCGGCGAATTGCGCAAGCTCAAGGTCGATCCTGCCGTTGCCATGGAGCCCTTCACCGTCTCTATTGACCGGTTTAAGCAACTGACTCAGGGAAATGATTGGCTCGAGACGCTGGTCTCGGTTTATATCACGGGCGGTTTTCTCGACGACTTCTTTCAGCGCATCGTCGGCGGTCTGCCGAGGGCACTGGCGGCTCGCGTTCAGGCGCTGATCGAACCCGATCGCGAGGCAGCGATCATTGTCGAGCAGCTGCAGGCTGCCATTGACCGTGACCCTGCCATCGCTTCTCGTCTCGCGCTCTTTGGGCGCCGACTTCTGGGCGACGCCCTGCTGTTGGCCCGGAATGCCGTTGCCGGGTCTGGCGACAAGGCTCACGATGAGGCGCGCATGGAACCCGTCTTCACGGACCTCATCGCGGCACACTCGCGCCGCATGGATGCCCTGGGCTTTACCGCCTAGCGCGCCGCGGCCGTGAGGTCACGGACAGTTGCTCAGCGCGACCGATGCGGGGTGCTCAGTGTCGCGCGATGCGACCAAACACCGCATCGTCGGTCGTCGTGCGCACGCGGGTAACTCTGCGGTTGACCAGATAGGCGACGATGCCACTAAGGGCGAACGTGAGCAGCCAAATCCAGGGGTCGGTGGAAGCTAGTCCACTCCAGATTCCGATGGCCCAGACAAGCGCACCCGTGGCAGTGGCAAGGGCCGGAATCATGACCGGCCCCGTGCGATCGCGTCCGGACATGGTGTAGCGAACGCTCAGGCCAATCGCGAGAGCGCCAATGAGGGCAAACATCATCTCCATGGCTATGCCACGAATCCGACGCGACGCCCCTCGTCGCTGCCAATTTCTACGAAGCCGATCGTTGCCGTCGGAATGAGATACACCTTGCCCTTGTTGTCTGTCAGCTTGAGATGGGCCTCGCCTCCGGCGAGAGCCTTGCTGACCGCGGCTTCGATGTCGTCTATCGACGCGTCAGACTCAAAGTTGAGTTCACGAGCGGTATTGACAATGCCGATGCGGATGTCCACGACGGGTTCTCCTTCTTATTTTACTTTTCCCTGCAACACTAACTTACGCACCCGGCCACTGTCAGACCCAGCCACTAGCGTTGGCTCTATGTCGGGGTCGTCGAAGCTTGTGCCACCGCGGGTGGCCTACGAGCGACATGAGCTCGATGCGTCTCAGCGTCTGGTTCTTGCCCGAGATCCTGGCGAGTCACTGGTCATCGTGGGTGCCGCCGGCACGGGCAAAACAACGTGTCTGGTAGAACTCGTCGCGCAACGTGTTGAGTCTGCCGGCCTCAGCACAGATCAGATTGTCGTACTCACACCGCAACGGCTTGCAGCGAATCGACTGCGCGAAGCTCTGGCATACCGGCTGCGGCGAGCCACGCAAGGGCCGCTCGCGAGAACTCCCATGTCTCTCGCGCTCGAATGCGCAACCGAGGCGGCCCTCGTGCGAGGTGACGTTACTCCTCGATTGCTGACCGGCGCCGAACAAGATCGCATCATCGCCCACTTGCTTGACGGTGAGGCGCTCGAAAATGAGGCAACCGTCGGGTGGCCAGAATCTTTGTCGGCCGAGGTTCGGGCGTCGCGCGTTTTTCGAAACGAACTTCGCGATGTCATCGATCGGTGCATCGACCAAGGCCTGACCGCTGACGACTTGGCCCGCCTCGGTGCCCAACACGCGGTGCCGGAGTGGCAAGCCGCAGCGGCGTTCTGGTCCGGAGTGCTCACCGACGTTCTCGATTCGCTGCGCTTCGGTTTTGGTGACGCGGCTGAGGTGATGCGTCAAGCGACGGTTGCCGTGGCCACGGGCGCGGCCCTTGACTCGTGTCGCCTGATTGTCGTCGACGATGCCCAAGAACTGACGTACGGAACCGTGGCACTCCTGCGGGCCTGTGCGAGTCGCGGCATCACCGTCATTGTGGCGGGCAACCCCGATGAGACCGCGACCGCCTTTCGCGGTGCCGTGCCGCATGTGCTCGGTCGCTTTGGCGAGGTCATCGGCTGTTCGGTAGAGACGCTATATCTTTCGCAGGTTCACCGGCACGGCAAGAAAATCCGTGAGGTCGTCGACGCCATTGATGCGCGCATCGGGGCCGCAGAGTTGGGAACGCAGCGGCGCACGACCGTTGATGCGCAGGTCGATGACGGTCAGGTCATCGTCATTGAACGGTCCCAACGATCGAGTGAGCTGTCGGCCGTGGCGCGCGTTCTGCGTCATGCACACGTGCGCGATGGGGTGCCGTGGCACCGCATGGCGGTCGTCGTGCGACAGGGCGCACTCGTTGAAAGTGTGGCTCGTCAGCTCGCGATTCACGAAGTGGCTACGCGCACCTTGGTGAGCGACAACGCACTGCGTGACCAACCGCTTGTTCGCGATTTTCTCGCCGCGCTGGCCATTGGCCGACCCGACCATCCGCTGACCATTGACGAGGCCGAACGATTTCTTTTTTCTGAGATCACCGGCATGTCGTCGGTTGACATCCGGCGCTTGCGCCTGGCGCTCCGACAACACGAGCTGCTCACCGGTGGTCAGCGCACCGGCCCGGAGCTTATTCGCGACGCGCTGCTCAACCCCGCCGAGTTCGACCTCATCGATGCGGTCCCAGCACGCAGTGCGGCTCGAGCTGCCCGCGTGCTCGCTCGTGTTCGCGATGAACAGCGGGCCGGCGCGACCATCGAGGAATTGCTCTGGAGCCTGTGGGACGCATCCGTTCTGCCGCGAGACCTGACGGCGGCCAGCGAAGGTTCGGGGCTCATCGCCGAAGAGGCTCATCGCAAGCTCGACACGGTGCTGGCGCTCTTTGCCTCGGCGCGTCGATTCGTGGAACGTGAGTCGCAACGCACGGCTCAAGATTTCATCGACGACCTTTTGCGCACCGATGTTCCCGAAGACACCCTCGCACCCTCGTCGAGCGCAGATGCCGTCGTGGTCTGCACGCCACCGACCGTCATTGGCGCAGAGTATGACGTCGTTGCCGTTGTCGCTGTGCAAGAGGGGGTATGGCCTCATTTGCGGTTACGCGGGCGCCTTCTGCATGCGGGTCGTCTTGACGACCTGATCGGGCTGGGCGCACATCCCGTTGCCAGTAATGACGCACGACGCGAGATTCTTCACGGCGAATTGCGCATGTTTTCGCTGGCCTGCTCGCGGGCGCGTCGCACACTCGTGGTGTCTGCGACGAATAGTGCCGACGTGACGTCGTCACCCTTCCTGTCCCTCGTGCGGCCCCCGGTATCACCCTCAGACGCGGCAGCGACAACCTCCGCGATAGGTGAGCGCGGCGACGACGAGGGCGATGACTATCCGCTCACCCTTTCGGCCATGACCGGGCGCTTGCGCCGCGAGCTGACACAGCAGTTTTCTGGGCTTCCCGCATCTTCTGCGCCTGCGCCCCGCGATCGTGCCGAAGAGATTTCCGGCGCACTCGCGCGCCTCGCCGAGGCGGGTGTTCCCGGTGCCCACCCCGATGACTGGTACGGCCTCAAAGGTTTCTCAGACACAAGGCATCTCAACGACGAACACGATCGTGCGCAGGGCACATACGTGCATGTCTCACCGTCGCGCTTAGAGGCATGGCAGCGAAATCAACTCGGTTGGTTCATTGACACCACGGTGGGTGGCGATCAGACCGTTGCCACGGGCCTCGGCACCCTCGTGCACAAAGTGTTCGAAGACGTCGGCAACCAGATTCTGACCGACCTATCCGCCGAGAGTCTGTGGAGCGCGGTCGACCAGCGGTGGCACGAACTCTCGTTCGAAGCCGAGTGGCTGAACGAGCGCGAACGAACCCGAGCTAGGGCCATGATTGAAAACCTCTCGTCTTATCTCGTGGGACTCCAGCGCCGAAACATAGAGGTAGCCGGTGTTGAGTGTGCTTTCGAGTTCGAGGTGGGCGTCGGTCGCCTCGTGGGTCGCATTGACCGTGTGCACGTAAATCCCGACGGTTCCGCCACAATCGTCGATCTGAAGACCGGCAAGACCGCCATGAGTTCCGACGATATTGGTGAGAACGTGCAGCTGGCCTGCTACCAACTAGCGCTTGTTCGGGACGAAATTCGTCAACCCGTCGTAACGGCCGACGGCCAGACACGGGTTCCGGGCATGCCTGTTGCTGAGGGCGCAGCGTCGGGGGGAGCAGGAATCCTCATGGTCGATCCACAGGTCGCCAAGAGGGGTCCCGGGCGTGAGGTTGTCGAAGTTCTGCAAGAGCCCATCGAACGGGGAGGCGCGCGCCAGGCGAATATCGAGGATGACATTGCGTCCGCTGCAGACGGCATGGCGGGAACGTCGTTTAAAGCGGTGATCTTCACGCGTGAGGAGCGCGGCGAGTACGACAGCACCTACGCCAAACGCATCCACACGGTTCAGGCGGTCTGCGAATGACCTACACCGCGCAAGATATCGCTGACGCCATTTCGCGCTGGCGAGAAGAGCTGCGTCGACGGGCGGGCTCACCGGGCGCGCCCATAACGCCAACGATACTGACCGAAGAACAACGGCTCATTGTCGCCGGCGATACCTCGACGTGCGCTCTCGTCACAGCCGGTGCCGGCAGCGGTAAGACCGAAACGATGACGATGCGTGTGCTCTGGCTCGTCGCGAATGGTCACGCCCGGCTCGATGAGATCCTGGGCATGACTTTCACGCGACGCGCGGCCACCTCACTGGCGGGTCGGGTGCGTGAGGGGCTCGACGCTTTAGCATTTGGCGGCATGATGCCCACGGGCAACGACGACAACGCGACTAGCGGACTCTTTTCGGCGAGCATGACCACATACAACGCGTTCGCAAATCGCATTTTCTCGGAATACGGCCATCTTGCCGGCATGGATGGAGCGGCGGCCGTAATGACAGAAGCCACGGCCTGGCAGCTTGCGCGCGCAGCGGCTCTTGACTATCCGGGCACGTCGTTGGCTGAACTCGACCTCACACTCAGCGCGGTGATTGACGCCACCCTGTCTGTCGCCCGAACGCTGACAGACAACATGGTCGCCACCTCAGACCTGTGTCACTTCGTGCACGATTTCGCACGTCACGTTGAACCGCTGCCCATCACGCTGCGCGGCACGACGCATCGTGTTCCGCAGCCTGCCTACAAGAAGGGCCTGACGGTCGCGGCGCGATTAAGTATTCTGTGCGGCGTTGTCGATGCCTACGAGAAAATTAAGCGTGAGCGACACCTGATTGAGTTCGGTGACCAAATCGCCTTGGCCCACCGCCTGGTGCAGATTCCGCTTGTTCGGGATCAGGTGGCTTCGAGCTACCGATTTATTCTGCTCGACGAATACCAGGACACGTCGAGCGTTCAGGTTGCTCTGTTGTCGAGCCTCTTCGCCGGCAAGACAGTCATGGCGGTGGGTGATCCCAACCAGGCTATTTATGGGTGGCGCGGAGCGAGCGCGTCGAACATGTTGCCGCAGCGCTTTTTTGCCGCCTTCTCGCCGGCGCGTGAGGGCCATCAGTTCTCTCTGTCATATTCGTGGCGCAATGCCCAAGAAGTGCTTGACGTGGCAAATCTCGTCGCCGAGCCGTTACCGCGCAGCGCCGTCGCATCAGCAGACGGCTTTCAGCTCAAAGCAGGCAAGGGCCATCATGGCAGCGTCGACGTCATCTTTCCTTCGACCATCGCTGACGAAGCACACGACATCGCTCTGTGGTTTCACCGAAAGTTCGCTGAGTGGCCATCCGACCGCAGGCCCGCCACAGCCGCACTATTAACTCGCAAGACGGCAGATCTCTTGCCCATAAAGCGGGCACTCGAAAAACAGGGAATTCCGACGCACGTGTTGGGACTGGGCGGACTCTTTATGGAGCCGGTCATTGTCGACATCGTGTGTACTCTGCGGGTCATGCACGACACTCGTGCCGACAGCCAGTTGATTCGACTTCTGGCGGGCGCTCGCTGGCAGATCTCACCCCGCGACCTGAGGGCGCTGAAGGCGACGGCGCGGTGGTTGTCGGAGCGTGACCACAATTTACAGAAGTTGAGCAAAGAGGTTCGTCAGTCGCTCAAGGATTCCGTCTCTGTGGCAGACGGCCAGAGCCTCATCGACGCTCTCGATTTCATCACGAGTGTGACCGACACGACGCATCGAGCTGTTGCCGAACTCAGCGCCACCGGCTTTGAACGCATGAAAGAAGCGGGGGGCGTTATTGCGACACTTCGCCGTCACGCGGGAATGAATCTTCGCGACCTCGTGCGCCTGGTCATGAGCGAGATGAATCTCGACGCTGAACTTGCGGCAAATGACCGAATCACGGCGGGTGAAGCCAGTGTTGAAACATTTCTCGATACGGTGACGTCGTTCATGACAACAGATAACAATCCCACCTTGGGCTCGTTCCTGTCGTGGATCGACGAGGTCGAGCGACGCGAGCGGCTGAGCCCGGTCGAAGATGAGCCCGAAGGCAATGTCGTTCAGCTTTTGACGATTCATGCATCGAAGGGCCTCGAGTGGGATCTCGTCGCGGTCGGGCGCATGATTGCCGAAGACGGGAGAACGATCACGTCAAACACCGCCAAATGGACCGACCTCGGCACTCTGCCCGAGCAGCTTCGTGCGGATCGCGCTGACCTGGGCCGAGTCTGGGACTTTGAGAACGCGACCGATCAGCGTGACCTTGAAGACTCATTCGTGGCTTACGTTGATAGCGCGCGAGAGCGCTATCTCGTAGGAGAGCGGCGACTGGCTTACGTGGCGTTGACTCGGTCAGCCCATGACCTCCTGCTGAGCGGATCGTGGTGGGCCGGCGGCAAAACACGACGCGACCCGAGCCCTTACCTCGTTGAGATTGACGGGGCAGGTTTGGCGAACTCCCCCCTGCCACCCCCACCCACAGAAACCGTGAATCCCTGGAAGGCGAACAGCGAAACGGTGGATTGGCCCATGCCACCACTGGGTTCGCGCGAGCCGAAGGTCAAATTAGCCGAGCAAGCGGTGCGCGAGGCACTCGCCGATTCGGAGCGGTCGCACCGTGAACCGAGCCGGCTGAATGACGACATTGATCTCTTGATCGCTGAACGAGACCGACGCAGTCAAGGTGAGACACGAACGCCTCTGCCACAGCGCATACCCGCCTCGCAATTCAAGGACTTTGTGGCGTCGGTGCTCGAGCCCCAGGCTTCCGTGGCTGATGACACACCTGCGTCGCGTGGCGTTTCGCCGCAGGGCTCTCCGGCCCAAAATGTGCTTCGTCGCCCCCTTCCGCAGCAGCCCTATCGGGCCACCATGTTGGGCACCCTCTTTCATGCGTGGGTCGAAACTCGATCCCTGGGTGCTGTGTCGCCGACTCTTTTTGACCTTGACGAATATATCGACGGAGACGCCGACATTGGCGTGACCTCGGCCGAATCGCGCGGTGACGAGCCCGAAGACACCCTCGATATGCGCGATGCAAAAAAATTGGCCTCCCTGCAAAAAACTTTCGAAACCTCGCCATGGGCCGAAAGAAAGCCGGTTGAGGTCGAAACAGAAATACATTTGCCGCTCGGCCCCAACATCGTCGTCTGCAAAATCGATGCGGTCTATCAGTCTGCATCGAGCGGCGAGCCTCGTTTCGAGATCGTCGACTGGAAGACGGGCAAAGCACCTCGAGATGGCCGCGATCTCGAGGCTCGGGCGTATCAATTGGCGCTCTATCGCGCCGCCTATTCGGTGTATCACGGAATACCCGAAGACAACATCGATGCGGTGTTTTACTTCGTCGCCGATGACGTTGTTATTCGACCCGATCGACTGCTTCGCTATGACGAGCTCGAGCGACTGTGGTGGGGAATCCTCGAGTCGTCCGCGCAAGATACGCGGTAGGCGCTGTCATGCCGAACTGCCGAACCCTCGAATCCTCGAATCCTCGAACCGCCGAACCGCTGGGCCTACGCAGCAGAATCTGCTGTTAGCTGGAGGGCGCGACTTCGCCGAGCATATCCTCGACCTCGACGACGGTCATGATGGGCTCTGTTCCCACGCCGACAGAGTTGACCGGTTCGTCATCGATAGTAGACACCAGCCGGTTCATCATCTCGGTGGCATCCTCGACAATCTCAGCACTTCGCTCGCGCACCCCGTGAAGCAGCCATTTCGCAATCTCAAGTTCGGAATACAACACCGCACGACGCCGGATGTTGGGGTCTGTGCTCGACAGACGGACGTCGTGATAGGCCTGGAACGCTTCATCGGTTGCGGCCGGCTCGGCATTGGTCAACCACATGAGGTCGACCGCCGGATCGCCGACGTGAAGCGATCCCCAGCCCTGAATCGCAGACACGGAATCTTCGCCGAACAGGAAGTTTCCAATCCCGAGCGATCCGTGGATGACCGTTGGATCGAACTGCCAGATTCGGGCGTCAACCACCGCTCGACTCCAGCGCGTCTCGAGCACAGCCGGCAGCATGTTGGTGCCGACGGCGCGCTCGACAATGTCGCGCGCGCGTTGCTGCGCGGCGGTGGCAGAAACATACGACAACCCTGCGTCCGAGACGAGATTTGCGGGCAACTCGTGAATGGCCGCCATCGAGCGACCAATCGCCGCGGGCACCACGGTTCCCGCGATGACGTCACCCAGGTGCACGGCATCTCCGGGCGGCCGGTCGAAGACCAAACCAAAAGTGTTACCCATGGGGGCGCGGCCGCAGACGGTGGGCACCTCGAAGCCCAATCGAGATCGCACGCCCACGGTCAGAATCTCGAGGGCGCGAACCTCATTCGAGAGCGCTTGCTCGGTAGAACGCGACGTCGGTAGGCGCACGATGACCTCGCGCCCGTTGAGATCGGTGACCAGAGCGGATTCAAAATCGGCGTCCATTCCCGACGTCAGGGGGGTTACTCGGGCCGGGTCAAAGTCGGGCACGGCAGAGACCACGAGCGCCGCTAAAGTGAAGTGAGAACGAGCCATGTTTTTAGGGTAGGTCGCGAACAAGCGACTGGTGTGAAACGCCACGCGCTTCGTCGTGAGAGTTCTGAAGGGAACGTGAGGGACACATGTCGCACGAATTGCGTCGCCGACTTGCTTTATCCCGCAATTCCCACGATCGGGATGCTGTGCGCCGCGGTGATGCCACACTGATGGAAGCCGTGTGGCACGACGCCGACACTCATGTGCTCGTTATTCACCAGAGTGCCACTCTGATCGCTGACGATGCCATCGTGATGTTGGCGGCGCCCGGGGTGACCGCGACCGAGCGTCTGTATTTGGGCCGCACGGATCAGGCGCAGTTCGTCGCCGTGATGACCGATGCAGCCTTTAGCGCTGACGAGGCGCTGGCTCTGGCGCAGCAAAACAATCCGAGCGCAGAGTGGCTGGATTTACGACTTGTCGGACCGAGCCTCAGCGATCGTGATTCCGGTCTTTTCACGCAGGCCCTGGCTCTCGTCAACTGGCACAGATCACATCCGTTCGCGCCTCAGAGCGGTCAGCCCTCACGTTCCGACGTAGGCGGATGGGTGCGGATCGACGAGTCGGGGGCTCAGGTCTTTCCGCGCACTGACTCGGCCATTATCGTGCTCGTCACCGACGCCGATGACCGCCTCCTGCTCGGCAATAACGCACTGTGGGAGAAAGATAGATTTTCACTTCTCGCGGGATACGTGGAGCCCGGCGAATCCCTCGAGGACGCGGTGGTGCGTGAGGTTTACGAGGAGTGCGGTTTGCGGGTCGTCGATCCGGTTTATATCGCCTCTCAGCCGTGGCCGTTTCCGGCTTCGCTCATGTTGGGCTTTCGGGCATCGCTAGCACCCGGTGAAAACGCCGACAATCTCATTGCCGACGGAGAAGAGATTCTCACCCTGCGGTGGTTTACTCGCGAACAGATCATCGCCGAATCAGAGGCCGACACGATTAAGCTTCCCGGCCCGGTCTCGATTGCACGGCACCTGATCGAGGAATGGCTGGGACAGCCGCTGTCTCAGGAGGACACGTGGCTGGGGAAACGCTAGACCCTGAAGAGATTCTGGCGGCTCTTGACGACGAACAACGACGCGTCGCCGTCGCCCTTCGCGGGCCCGTGCGCGTTTTGGCCGGCGCAGGCACCGGAAAAACACGGGCCCTCACGCATCGCATTGCTTATGGAATTGCGACGGGCACCTACGCTCCCGATCGCGTTCTCGCCCTGACCTTTACCCAGCGTGCGGCTGGAGAGATGCGCACACGACTGCGCGACCTCGGTGCCGGAGGTGTGTCTGCGCGCACCTTTCACGCGTCGGCACTGCGGCAACTCAACTACTTTTGGCCTCAAATCACGGGGTCACCCGCTCCGCGCGTTATCGAGGGCAAGGGTCGCCCCCTAGCGGAGGCGGCCACAAGCTTGGGCCTGAAACTTGACACGGCGACGCTTCGCGATGTTGCGGCCGAAGTGGAGTGGCGCAAAGTATCAAACCTCACCCTTGACGAGTACGGTCGCCGGGCTGCCTCTCGAGCGCTCCCCGGTGCGCTCACGCTGGAACAGAGCGTCGATCTTCAGCGGGCCTACGAAAAGTTGAAGGACGACAGAGCGTCTATCGATTTCGAAGATGTGCTTCTGCTGACTGCGGGATTGCTGGAATCTGAGCCACGGGTGGCTCTGCAGGTGCACGAGCAATACCGTTTCTTCGTCGTCGATGAGTATCAGGACGTGTCGCCGCTTCAGCATCGCCTTCTCGAACTGTGGCGTGGCGATCGAGTCGATGTCTGCGTCGTGGGTGATGCGAGTCAAACGATTTATTCGTTTACGGGCGCAACCAGCGACTATCTGCTCAACTTCGACAATGAATTTCCGCAGGCCATCACGGTGGGACTTGAGCGCAACTATCGTTCGGGGGCGCCCATCGTGCGCGTGGCCAATGAGCTCATGCGAGACCGCGCAGGGGCGCTAGTTCTGCAGGCGATTCGTGACGGTGGTCCCACACCAACGGTGACGGCATTTCCCTCGGATCACGAGGAGGCATATGGCGTCGCCTCGCGCATCAAATCAGACATCGAGTCAGGAACGCCGGCTTCGGATATCGCCGTTCTGTATCGAACCAACGCACAATCGGCAAACCTGGAGCGCGCCCTCGGCGAGGCAAGCGTCAACTATCAGGTCGCCGGCGCGACACGGTTTTTCGATCTACCCGATGTGAAACGCGCGCTGTTGGCGCTCCGCGGACAATCCGTGACGCAAACCGCGGATCCCCTCTTCAAATCCGTCAGTGATGTCCTGCGGGCGTTGGGGTGGACCCAGGCGCCACCCGAGTCTTCGGGCGCCATCCGGGCTAAATGGGAGGCCCTCAACGCCCTCATCGAGATGGCCGACGAAGCGCCGCCCGGAACCACGTTGCGCGCGTTTACCGACACGCTGATGGCCCGAGCCGAGGCTCGGCACGAGCCAACCCTGAATGCGGTGACGCTGGCCTCGGTTCACTCTGTCAAGGGTCTCGAGTGGAAGAACGTCTACATCGTGGGAGTGGCCGAAGGGCTCATGCCCATCAGCTACGCCTCCGGCGTGGATGCGGTTGCCGAGGAACGTCGACTGCTCTATGTGGCGATCACGCGGGCGTGCGAACGCCTGCACCTCTCGTGGGCTGCGTCGGGAACGGCGCATCGACACGTTCGTCGGGCATCGCGTTTCCTCGCGGAGTGTGGCACGAACACGCTTCGTGAGGTGTCGTCTGGGTCGGGTGCCAGCGGCCGGTAGCGACGCAGAGT
>WLNS01000069.1 GCA_009699665.1 Actinomycetota bacterium | reverse complement strand
TGAGCGCTTCTTGACAGATCTCGAGAGCACGGAGAAGGCGAAAAAGTAATGGGCAGCGCGAGCAGGCAGGCACTTGCCACGTCACGAGAAGCGCTCAGCGCTCTTGCGGCGTCGTGTGACGTGGGCACGGCGGCAACGCTGTTTTCCGTCGGGCGTGCCATTGCCAGCTCATCGCAACTGTCGGCCGCTCTGGCAGACGCTTCGGTGCAGCCAACGACGAAGTCTGAACTTCTGGGCAAGGTCTTCGGTGCGGCCCTGTCTGGTGCTGCGGCCACGCTGACTTCGACAATCGTCGGTCAACGGTGGTCAACACCGAACGACCTTCTCGGTGGTTTCGAAGACATTGCGCTACGAAGTGCGGCCATCGCCGCGGGTCCGGCAGCCAGCCTTGAGGCTGAAATCTTTGCCTTCTCGCGGGCCGTGTCAACAGATGCGGAACTCGAGTTGACGCTCGGAAGCAAACTCGGTGATCCCGCGGCTAAAGCCCGACTGGCGTCGACTCTGCTCACGGGCAAAGCTCATCCGGCCACTATTGAGATCATCTCGTCGCTCGTGGCTCAGCCCCGGGGGCGCCGTATTGGCGCCCTGATGGCTCATGCCGCCGCCGTTGTCGCCGACGAAGCGGGTGCTTCCGTGGCCACGGTAGAGAGCGCGCGGGCGCTGACGGCAGAACAATTATCTTCTGTGGCGAAGAGCCTCACGAAGACCTACGGCCGCGAGATATTGATCAACGCGAACGTTGATGAGTTACTCATCGGCGGAATTCGAATCCAGGTGGGCGATGACGTGATGGACGGTTCTATCTCGTCGCGCCTTAACGAGCTGAGGCGCGAGCTCGTCGGCTGACGCCGGCAGCCGCGTTGATAACCCGGAGGCCGTCAGGCCTCCATCAGAAAAGGAACTGAGAATAATGGCAGAACTCACGATCAGCCCCAGCGAGATTCGCGACGCCCTCAAAGACTTCGTGGCTTCATATAAGCCGAGCGGCGCAGCCAAGACCGAGGTCGGTCACGTCATTGACGCTGCCGACGGCATTGCCCACGTCGAGGGTCTGCCCGGAGCGATGGCGAATGAGCTCATTCGATTCTCCGACGGCACCCTCGGCCTCGCACTCAACCTCGATGAAAACGAAATCGGCGTTGTCGTGCTCGGTGACTTCACGGGCATTGTCGAGGGCATGGAAGTGACTCGAACGGGTGAGGTACTTTCGGTACCAGTGGGAGACGCCTACCTCGGTCGCGTTGTCGACCCACTTGGTAACCCCATCGACGGCCTTGGCGCCATCGCAGACGAGGGTCGTCGTGCCCTCGAACTCCAGGCCGCCGGCGTGATGGATCGCAAGTCGGTTCACGAGCCCATGCAGACGGGCATCAAGGCCATCGACGCCATGATTCCCGTTGGTCGCGGGCAACGTCAGCTCATCATTGGTGACCGCCAGACGGGCAAGACGGCCATTGCCATCGACACGATCATCAACCAGAAGGCCAACTGGGCTTCGGGTGATACCAACAAGCAGGTGCGCTGCATCTATGTGGCCATCGGTCAAAAGGGTTCGACCATCGCGGCCGTCAAGGGTGCGCTCGAAGAAGCCGGCGCCATGGAATACACGACCATCGTGGCCGCTCCCGCGTCAGACCCCGCGGGGTTCAAGTACCTCGCACCGTACACTGGTTCTGCGATTGGTCAGCACTGGATGTATGCCGGCAAGCACGTGCTGATTATTTTCGATGACCTCTCAAAGCAGGCCGAGGCCTACCGTGCCGTCTCGCTGTTGCTGCGTCGTCCGCCGGGACGCGAGGCCTATCCCGGTGACGTCTTCTACCTGCACTCGCGCCTGCTTGAGCGTTGTGCCAAGCTCTCCGACGCCCTGGGGGCGGGATCGATGACGGGTCTGCCGATCATCGAGACCAAGGCAAATGACGTCTCGGCCTACATCCCTACCAACGTGATTTCGATCACCGACGGTCAGATCTTCCTTCAGTCCGACCTGTTCAACGCCAATCAGCGCCCCGCTGTTGACGTGGGCATCTCGGTCTCGCGCGTGGGTGGTGACGCTCAGGTGAAGTCGATCAAGAAGGTGTCGGGAACCTTGAAGCTCGAACTGGCGCAGTACCGCTCGCTCGAAGCTTTCGCCATGTTCGCGTCTGACCTTGATGCCGCCAGCCGCCGCCAGTTGGCTCGTGGTGCCAGACTCACCGAACTGCTCAAGCAGCCACAGTTCACGCCGTACCCGGTCGAGAACCAGGTTGTGTCGATCTGGGCGGGAACCACGGGAAAGCTCGACGAGGTGCCGCTCGAAGACATTCTGCGCTTCGAAAAAGAGTTCATCGACTATTGCGGTCGCAAGACCAAGATCCTGAAGAACCTGGCCGAAAGCAATGAGCTGGCAGATGCCACGGTGTCTGACCTCGAGAAGGCCATCGTCGACTTCAAGCAGGAGTTCCAGACCGGCGAGGGCAAGCCTCTCGCCTCGGTGGGTCGTGAAGAATTCGCGGCTTTGCCGGTAGAAGAAGTGCTGCAAGAAAAGATTGTCAAGAAGAAGCGCTAAGCCGCTGAAGCGCGACACACAACGACCGACGATAACGAACTAAGAGAAGGCAAGCAATGGGAGCGCAGCTTCGGGTCTACCGGCAGAAAATTCGTTCTGCCCAGACGACCAAGAAGATTACGAGGGCCATGGAGCTCATCTCGGCGTCGCGCATTCAAAAAGCGCAGGCCCGAGTTGCGGCAGCGGCCCCGTATTCGCGCGCCGTCACGCGCGCCGTCTCGGCCGTAGCAACCTACACAAACATCAGTCACGTGCTCACCACCGAGCCCCTGATCGTGGAGCGTGCGGCGATTGTGATCTTTGCGTCGGACCGCGGCCTGGCAGGCGCTTTTAGCTCGCAGGTGCTGCGCGAGGCTGAGCAGTTGGCGGAGCTCCTGCGCAGCGAGGGCAAAGACGTCGCCTATTTCTTGGTGGGTCGCAAGGCCAACGCTTATTTCTCGTTCCGTCGCCGCACGCCCGAGCGCGTGTGGACGGGTGGCACGGACGCTCCCGTTTTCGAGACGGCCCGTGAAATCGGTGCCGCGATTCTTGAGTCATTCCTGCGAGATGCCAGCGAGGGCGGAGTCGACGAGATTCACATTGTCTACAACCGCTTTGTGAACATGGTGAGCCAGGTTCCCCAAGTTGTGCGCGTTCTTCCCCTCGAAATTGTTGAGGGTGTCGCAGAGCCGGGTGCCAACGAGGTGCTTCCGCTCTACGAGTTCGAACCGGATGCCGACAAGGTGCTCGACGCGCTGCTTCCCGTCTACATCGAAAGCCGCATCTACAACGCCATGTTGCAGTCGGCCGCCTCTGAGCACGCCAGCCGCCAGCGCGCCATGAAGTCGGCATCCGACAACGCCGACAAACTGATCCGCGAATACACCCGCCTGGCCAACAACGCACGTCAATCAGAGATCACCCAGCAGATTTCCGAAATTGTCGGCGGCGCAGACGCGCTGTCCGACGCCAAGTAACACACCCCCGACGACGATCAAGTCAACGCAAGAGAGAAGAAACCCAATGGCTACTGCAACGAAGAAGGCAACTCAGACCGGCGTGGGCCGTATCGCCCGCGTGACCGGACCGGTTGTTGACATTGAGTTCCCGCACGACGCGATTCCGGGCATCTACAACGCCCTGGAGACCGACATCGTCATTGGCAAGGTATCCACCAAGCTGACGCTCGAGGTTGCTCAGCACCTTGGCGACGACGTGGTGCGCGCCATTGCCCTCAAGCCCACCGACGGTCTCGTGCGCGGCCAAGAGGTGCGCGACACGGGCGCCCCGATTTCGGTGCCCGTGGGCGATATCACCAAGGGCAAGGTGTTCAACGTCACGGGCGACATCCTCAACGGCGCCCCCGGTGAGAAGTTTGACATCAAGGAACGCTGGCCGATTCACCGCGACCCGCCCCCCTTCGACCAGCTCGAGTCGAAGACGCAGCTCTTTGAGACCGGCATCAAGGTCATTGACCTCCTGACCCCCTACGTGCAGGGTGGAAAGATCGGCCTCTTCGGTGGAGCCGGTGTGGGCAAGACGGTTTTGATTCAAGAAATGATTCAGCGCGTGGCTCAGGACCACGGTGGTGTGTCGGTGTTCGCCGGTGTCGGTGAGCGCACGCGTGAGGGCAACGACCTCATTCACGAGATGGAAGAAGCCGGAGTTTTTGACAAGACCGCCCTAGTGTTCGGCCAGATGGATGAGCCACCCGGAACGCGTCTGCGCGTCGCACTCTCGGCGCTGACCATGGCCGAGTACTTCCGTGACGTGCAAAAGCAAGACGTGCTGTTGTTCATCGACAACATCTTCCGTTTCACGCAGGCCGGTTCCGAGGTGTCGACCCTGCTGGGTCGCATGCCCTCTGCCGTGGGATACCAGCCCAACCTGGCTGATGAGATGGGCCTCCTCCAGGAGCGCATCACCTCAACTCGCGGCCACTCCATCACGTCACTTCAGGCCATCTACGTGCCGGCCGATGACTACACCGACCCCGCACCGGCCACCACCTTCGCGCACCTCGATGCCACCACGGAGCTGTCGCGCGAGATCGCATCACGCGGGCTCTACCCGGCCGTAGACCCGTTGACGTCGACGAGTCGCATCCTCGACCCGCGTTACTTGGGCGAAGATCACTACCGCGTGGCCACCACGGTTAAGTCGATCCTGCAGAAGAACAAGGAACTGCAAGAGATCATCGCCATCCTCGGTGTCGACGAGCTGTCTGAAGAAGACAAGGTCACCGTGTCGCGCGCGCGCCGCATTCAGCAGTTCCTGTCGCAGAACACCTACATGGCCAAGAAGTTCACGGGTGTTGAGGGCTCGACCGTTCCGCTCAAAGACACCATCGAGTCGTTCGACGCCATCTGCAAGGGTGACTTCGATCACGTCGCCGAGCAGGCCTTCTTCAACGTTGGCCCCATCACCGACGTTGAAGAGAAGTGGGCTCAGATCCAAAAGGAGAACGGCTAGCCATGGCCACCGCCGGGCTTCGGGTGAGCGTGGTTTCGGCCGACAAAGATGTGTGGTCGGGCGAGGCACGTATGGTTGTGGCCAAGACCGTTGAGGGCGAGATTGGTATTCTGCCCGGTCACGAACCCATGCTGGCCATTCTGGCATCGGGCAACGTGCGCGTGACGATTGCCGACGGATCCCAGATTACGGCGAATGCCGAGGGCGGTTTTCTCTCGGTCGAGAACAACAACGTCTCTGTGGTGGCCTCGGCCGCCGAGATTGTGGAGTAGGTCCCCTACCCACGCATGCGTGTCTTACTGCCGCCGTCCGAGACCAAGCGCGACGGTGGTGCGGCCACACCGGTAAACCTTGACCAGCTGAGTTTCGCAGAACTAACGCCGACGCGGCGCAACCTCATCGATGCGGTCGTTGCGCTGGCACAGGATGAAGTGACGTGCCGGTCGGCCTTGAAGCTCGGCCCCAAATTGGCGTTCGAGGTCGCGCGCAATCGAATGATTCGCAGCGCACCCACGTTGCCCGCCATCGACCGCTATACCGGGGTGCTCTTCGACGCACTCTCCGCGGGCACTCTCTCGGTGACAGCGCGCGCGCAGGTGCTGGCGAACGTCTACATTCAGTCCGCACTGTGGGGTCCCCTGGGGGCCGGAGACGCGATCCCCGCTTATCGGCTTTCGTGCACGTCGACGTTGCCGGCTCTGGCGCGGTCAGTGACCGCGACCTGGGTCGAGGCATCCCGCGACCTGCACGGACTGTGGGACGGTTTTGTTCTCGATGCCCGCAGTGAGGGCTATGCAGACATGACACCCGTGCCGGCGTCGGCGAACGCGCACTTTTTGCGCGTTGCTACGCGCGACTCGGGCGGTGCCACACGAGCCCTTAACCACTTCAACAAAAAGGCCAAAGGCGAGTTCGTGCGGGCTCTTGCCGAATCTCACGCAATTGCTGACATCACGTCACCGGCGCACCTGTGTGAGTGGGGAGTTGCGCACGGTTGGCACATCGAGATCACCGCTGACGGTGAGATCATGCTGCTCGTGTAGCGCGGTGACAACCGACGAGGTGGTCATCAACGAGCCCGGCCGACTGCATCAGGGCATACATGGTGGTCGGCCCCACAAACCTGAATCCGCGTTTGCGCAATTCTGTGCTGAGCGCCTCGGCCTCGGCAGTGATGGCGGGCACGTCGTCGCGCGCGCGTAGCCGTCGTTTTCTCGGTTGCGGTGCGAAACTCCACAACAGGTCATCAAGGGCACCCGGGCGTAATCGCACCAACTCGTGGGTGATGGCAGCGTTACCGATTGCCGCTTCGATTTTGGCCCGATTTCGAATTATTCCGGGGTCGCTCATCATGCGCTCGATGTCGCGAACGCTCAGACGCGCCACTCGCGCAATGTCAAAGTCGTGAAAGTGTCGGCGAAATGCGGGTCGTTTGTTTAAGACGGTCGACCAGCTGAGTCCCGCTTGAAAACCCTCGAGGCAAATGTGCTCGAAAAGCAACCGATCATCGTGCACGGCAAGGCCCCACTCCTCATCGTGGTACCGCCGAAGCTCGTGATTGCCCGACTCGGCCCACCAACATCGGCCGACGCCGTCGGTTCCCGTGATGATGTCGGCGTTCACGATGCCGGCGTTCACGGGCGAAACTCTATGCCCTCGAGGGTGAGCAGCGACACCTTGGTGGGTATTCCGTCGCCGCCACTAAAACCCGTGAGGCGGCCGTTGCCGGCAAGGACGCGGTGGCAGGGAACAACAATGGCCAGGGGATTAGCGCCCACGGCTCCGCCAATGGCACGCGCGGCAGATGGTTGCCCGAGTGACCGAGCGATGTCGCCGTAGCTTCGCGTCGTTCCGAAGTCAATCTGAGCAAGTGCGTTCCACACGGCGCGCTGAAAGGGAGTTCCCTGTGGTCGCAACGTGAGGTCGAACGTGCGCCGGCGCCCTCGAAAATATTCGTCGAGCTGGCGCTCAGCCTGACGGAGCGTGGCCGTGGAGTCACCACCCAGGTCAACCTTTGCTGACTGTGAGCCGATCAGCCTCACAAGCGTGAGAGCCCCACCCTGTTCGTTCAGATGAATGGGACCCACGGGTGAGGCAATGATTCGAGAAGCCGTGTCGTTTGTCATGGGCCAAGAGTACGTCTGCCGTGGCACCCCGACTGAGACCGGGTACACCAGCGGGAATGAATTTCACATGAGCTAGTTGTTGGCGGCAAGATAAACGTTCAGCGTGGTGGCATAGAGACACCAGATCCAATACGGAACCAGCAGC
>WLNS01000068.1 GCA_009699665.1 Actinomycetota bacterium | reverse complement strand
TGTCCTGAAGCAGTCGCACCCCCAGACTGCGGGCCATGTGTTTATGCCGGGCACGGTCGTCGAGATCAACAACGGCATCGTCACGATGACCAACGAACTCTTTACGGATGCTGAAATCGCCGACATGTTCACGAACAAATGGGCGTACTTCGAAAACCAGCGGGCAACACGACAGGCCGAATTGGTCGCCGAAAAGGCGAGCCGCGCGCCCGTGCCCGCCGATCTTTTTGAGCAGGTCAAGGCCTGGTGGGAACCGCTGATGAAGCGTGCCCCCATCCTGTGTGACGGCATCGGCGCCCTGGTGCGTTTCACCATCGGTGACGACGATCTCGTCGCCGACTTCCCCAAGGGAGAGGTACGTCGCTACAGCGATGAGGCCTGCCGGTACTGGTTCACCATTCCCGCCGACCTCGTGGCCACGAACCTGCGCGATCACGAGATTGACTGGTCGAACTCGATCTTTCTCTCGGTGCGTTTCACCGCCGGACGCATCGGCAAGTTCAACGAGTACCTCTACACGTTCATGAAGTGCCTCTCGGAGCAACGCATCGACTACGTGGAGAACTGGTACTCCGAGCAGTCCGACACGGGCGAAGACGTGCGCATCGACGATTGGCTGGTGCAACGTCGGTGTCCACATCTGCGTGCCGACCTGAGTAAGACGGGCACAGTTGAAGACGGAGTGCTGACTTGCAGCCTGCACGATTGGAAGTTCGACTTGGCCTCGGGCCGGTGCCTCACGAGTCAGGGCCACGAGATTCGAGCCAGCAAGATTTAACGACGGCCCCATATCTTGGCCAAATCTTGGCTCGCCGACGATTGATATTATTGGGAATCTCGAAAGAAAAGATTTAGTATTACGAGTATGGATTTAAAGTCCGGACCGTTTAGGCGCGCACAGATTGCTCTGGTGAGTGTCTTGGCACTCGTCATGGGGCTCTTCGTGGCCGTGGGTTCGGCCAGTGCACCGGCAACTGCCGCAGACATGAGCCAATTTCGCGCGGGCAATATCATCGCGGACGCTCTGTTTTTTGACGGCAACGCAATGTCGGTCGCCGAGGTACAGGCGTTCCTCAATGCCAAGGTTCCGTCTTGTGCGGGCGGATACGTCTGCCTCAAGAACTACACCGAAACGACTCGTACCATCGCAGGAAACCCGATGTGCTCGACCTATCAGGGTGCGGCCAACGAATCAGCCGCCACCATTATCTACAAAGTGGGCAAGGCGTGCGGCATCAGCCAGCGAACCATTTTGGTGATGTTGCAAAAGGAACAGGGGCTCGTCACGAGCACCGCACCATCTTCGGGCCGTTTTCGGTCCGCCATGGGTGCCGGCTGCCCCGATACAGCTGCCTGCGATTCCGAGTACTACGGCTTTTTCAACCAGGTGCACTACGGGTCGTATCAACTCAAGCGCTACACCCAACCGGCGGGTACGGGTGCGGGAACAGCCTGGGATACGCGGTTCGATCTGTGGAAACCGGTAGGGCAGGTTTCCAACCTTCTCTACAGTCCCGTGCGCGATGGAGCGGGCAACTATGCGTGCGGAACCAAGCCCGTGCTCATTGAGAACCAGGCCACTCACGCGCTTTATATCTACACGCCCTATACACCCAATCAGGCCGCCCTCAACGCAGGGTACGGTTTGGGCGACGGATGTTCGGCCTATGGAAACCGAAACTTCTATAACTACTACTCCGACTGGTTTGGCAGCACCCAAACAGCTGCCCCGATCCTTAAGGCGAATCCGGGCATCACCGGACAACCGGGCGTGGGCTCCACTCTGACCGCTTCACCCGGTGAATGGGTCGGTTCGCCAACGCCCACGATCACCTATCAGTGGCAAGCGTGTGCGGCCAATGTGCCAGCGACGACGTCAACTCAGCCGGCCAACTGCACGGTGCGAACGGCTGGCGTCACGTATGTGCCCACAGCGAGTGACGTCGGAAAGTTCGTCACGGTCAAGGTGGTTGCGGCAAATACCCGCGGGTCGGTCACGCTGTGGACTCCGAGCACGGCGGGCCCGGTGGGTTCACCAACGCTGACAACGGCCCCCGTACTTTCGGGCGCCGCGGCTGTCGGCGCCGCGGCCACGGTCAACGCGGGAACCTGGGGTGGGACTCCCACAAGATATGACTATCAGTGGTTCGTCTGCACGGCCGACGTGCCAGGTCCGACTTCTTTCGCTCCGGCGGGATGTTCGGCAATCTCTGGTGCAACATCAGCGACGCTTTCCGTAACCAGCGCTGCGTGGGGCAAGGCACTCAGCGCCCGAGTTTCGGCCACGAACGCATCAGGAACAAACGCGGTTTGGACGGCCTCGCGCGCCGTCACGCTCGATCCCTACGTAACAGGGGCGGCCCGCACAGGCGCGGCGCTGACGGGGGTTATCGGTCAGTGGCTGGGTGCGACGAGTTTCCCGCCCGTTCCGACCGATGGCCCCACATACGGATCGGGATATCCGGTCAAGGCCATTCAGACCTATACATCTCGCGCTGGTTTCCCCACGGATGTTGATGGCATCTTCGGCCCTCAAACCCAGGGCAATGTTGCCCTCTATCAAGCTAAGTATGGTTTGGCGGCCGATGGTGTGGTGGGTCCCGGAACTTGGGCACACATGGTCTCGTCGAATACTCCATCCACCTACGTGCTGCAGTGGCAACGGTGCTCGGCGCCACTTGTCGCACCGGCAAACGTTCAGCCGACAACCTGCGCAGATATCGCCGGCCAAACTGCGGCCGCATACACAGCCACAGCCGCAGATGTGGGAACGTACGTCAGCCTCCGCGTTACGGCTACGAGAGGTGCCATCGTCGAGAGGCGCTGGTCTGTCACTACCGCTGTCGTGGTTGACTCCACAATCCCCACACCCACACCCACTCCAACTCCGACGCCATCACCCACCCCGACGGCAATCGTGAACCCGCCGACAATCACGGGCGTGGCCACAACGGTGGGCCTTCTCACCGCAGCCACCGGGCAGTGGCTGGGTGCACCGACCGCCGCGATCCCCACCGACGGCCCCACCTATAGCGCGAACGCCTATTCCGTTAAGGCAATCCAGACGTACCTGACTCGAGCCGGGATTGCGACCACCGTCGATGGCGCCTACGGCCCCGGAACAGCGGCCAGTGTCAAGACATTCCAGACGCGCAACGGTCTCACGTCAGACGGCATTGTGGGACCGGCAACGTGGAACAAAATGCAGGCCCTGAAGCTTTACACGACCTACCAGACACAGTGGATCCGGTGCCCGGCGGCCATACCCACAGCCACGGTGACAGGACCCGTTAACTGCACGGACATCACGGCAGCAACGACGACAACCTATCGACCGGTTGCCGCTGATTCGAGCGCATATCTTGCGATTCGCGTCTTTGGTGAGAGTGGCACGCAGTCTGCGACACGTTGGAGTGCCTCGACGGCGCTCGTGCCAGCTGCCACTCCGACACCCACGTCCACTCCGACGCCTTCGGCAACGGCTAGCCCATCGGCGACCCCCACGCCAACCCCGACGACGTCCACTCCGACGCCTTCGGCAACGGCCAGCCCATCGGCGACCCCCACGCCAACCCCGACGCCAACACCTACCTCTACGGTGCCGACACCGGCCAAATCACCAACAGCATCGGGAACCGCCAAGGTCGGTCAGTCCCTGCTCGCCACATCGGGTGAGTGGCTCGGGGCGCCTACCCCCGCTATTCCGGCAGATGGCCCCACCTACGGCGCGAATCGTTATCCCGTGAAGTCGATCCAGACCTATCTCACGCGGGCTGGCTTTGCCACAACGGCAGATGGCGCCTACGGCGCTCAGACCACGGCAAATGTTCGGGCGTTCCAAAGCAAGTATGGGCTTCTCTCTGACGGACAAGTAGGTCCGGTGAGTTGGTCCAAGATGCTGTCACTGAAGCTGTACACAAGCTATAGCTACCAGTGGGTGAGCTGCTCCACTGCGATAGCGGTGGCCACCGTGACGGCACCCACGGGCTGCTCAGACATTGCGGCCGCGACGTCGAGCACCTACGTGCTGAAGGCTGCAGAAGTGGGAAAGAATATTGCCGTAAAGGTGACCGGCGTGAAGGGTGCGACGACCGAATCTCGCTGGTCAGCTTCCACTGGCGCCGTGATTCCCTAAGGAATAGAGACTCAGCCGACCTTGTGGTTGGATGGTGGTTACATTCCCTCGGAAGGTTTAACGAAGTGGTTGTAGCCCCCGCGATTCGCCTGAGCGCGCTCACAAAGACCTTTGGATCTGTGACGGCGGTCGATGGCGTTTCGCTTGACATCGCGCCCGGTGAATTTTTCTCTATGCTCGGCCCATCGGGGTCGGGCAAGACAACGGTGCTTCGCCTGATCGCGGGATTCGAGAAGCCCACGAGCGGAACGGTTTCGCTCTTCGGTCAAGATGTCACCACTGCGGCCCCGTTCGATCGGGATGTCAATACTGTCTTTCAGGACTACGCACTCTTTCCGCACATGACCGTATTGCAGAACGTGGCGTATGGCCTTCGCATCCGCGGCATCAAAAAGGCGGAGCGCCTGGAACGTGCCCGGGCAGCACTCGAGACAGTGCGCCTCGGCGGTTTCGGTGACCGCAAGCCGTCACAACTCTCCGGTGGTCAGCGACAGCGCGTTGCCCTCGCCCGGGCCACGATCGTCGAACCAAAAGCCCTTTTGCTCGATGAACCCCTGGGCGCCCTCGATTTGAAATTGCGCGAGCAAATGCAGGTCGAGCTCAAAGAGATCCAACGAGACCTGGGCATTACTTTCATCTTTGTCACCCACGATCAAGAAGAGGCGCTGACCCTCAGCGATCGCGTCGCGGTCTTTAGCGACGGCCGTATCGTTCAACTTGGCACGCCACAAGAGATATACGAGAAGCCACGGTCGGCATTTGTCGCCGATTTTGTTGGCACAAGTAACGTTTTCGAGGGCGATCTCGCGGTGAAGGTGATCGGCAAGAAGGGTGCTTTCTCCATTCGACCCGAGCGCATGTCCATTGAAACGTCCACGCGAACCTCAGCCAACTCGGCTCTCGGTTCCGTGGTCGATGCCATCTACATTGGTGGCGCATCACGAATTGTTGTTGACCTGGATGCCGGAGCGCGCATCAACGTCATCGACGATGAAAAAACTCCCGAAGCTGCAGCAGCGCTTCGGGGAAAACGGGTCACTGTGTCGTGGAAGGCCACCGACGTGGTCGTTCTTTCGGCATAGGTCAGACCCAACACCCCATATATCGATTGGAGTCAATAATGGGAACCAAGAGAGGCACAAAGGCAATCGCAATTTCGGTTGTCGCACTTGGCACGGCTCTCGTGCTGAGCGCTTGTGGAACGTCATCCGGCGGAAATTCTGTCAAGATGCTCGACAAGCTCGGTGACAACGAGGGGCAGGTAAACCTGCTCATCTGGCCCGGATATGCCGAAGACGGAACAAACGACCCCGCCTATGACTGGGTAACGCCGTTTGAGGAGCAGACCGGCTGCAAGGTGACGTCAAAGACGTTCGGCACGTCGGATGAGGCCGTGAGCCTGATGAAGACGGGCGACTACGACGTCGTTTCGGCATCGGGTGATGCCACGGAGCGTCTGATCGCGGGTGGCGAAGTTGCGCCCGTCAACACCGGGCTCATCCCCAACTACGCTGACGTTTACGACTACCTCAAGGATCGTCAGTGGAACTCGGTTGATGGTCAGGCCTACGGTGTTCCCCACGGCTATGGCGCCAACCTGTTGGCCTACAACACCGAGGTCGTATCGCCAGCACCCACCTCATGGGACGTTGTCTTCGACGCCGAATCGCCCTACAAGGGAAAGATTTCGGGTTATGACTCACCGATCTACATTGCCGACGCGGCTGTGTACCTGATGTCGCACAACCCTGAGCTCAAGATCACCAACCCTTACGCGCTCGACGAAACGCAGCTCGCTGCAGCTGTCGACCTGCTCAAGGGTCAGCGTGCCAACGTGGGCGAGTACTGGAGCGACTACCTCAAGGCGATTGATGCCCTGAACTCGGGAACGACAGTAGCCACCACCACCTGGCAGGTCATCATGAACTACCTTGACCCGACGGCAACGGTAAAGGCTGTTCTGCCCGATGAGGGAGCAACCGGATGGTCCGACACGTGGATGATTTCGTCCAAGTCGGCTAACCCCAACTGTGCCTACGCGTGGATGAACTACATCATCAGCCCCGAGGCAAACGGCATGGCAACGGGTTACTTTGGTGAGGCTCCGTCCAACTCCAAGGCCTGTGACTTCCGCGAGGACTGCGCCGCGTTCAACGCTGGCGACGCTGCGTTCTCTGACAAGCTCTACTACTGGACTACTCCAGTCGCGGCTTGTCTCGATGGACGCACCGACGTCACCTGCACGGACTACACGCAGTGGACTGCTGCGTGGCAGGAAATCAAGGGCTAGTTAGTGATTCGTGACGATTCGTCGTCGCGCCACGGCGCGGCTGCGGTGCTCCCTCCTCGGGACACCGCAGCCCGTCGTGGATCTGTTTTTCTCTCCCGTCACCCGCGGCTGCGACTGAGCCTCTTGCTCTCGGCGCCGCTGACGTGGTTGATTGTCGTCTACATCGTGGCCCTTGCCACACTGCTCATTACCGCTTTTTGGACGGTTGATAGCTATACCGGCGATGTACGGGTGGAGTGGACCTTCGCCAACATTGTGAACGTGGTCACGGGTTCCCTGTATCACGCGGTAACGCTGCGCACGGTGGGTGTGGCCGCTCTGGTGACCGTCATTGATGTTTTGCTCGCTCTGCCGATCGCCTTCTTCATGGCGAAGGTTGCCTCGACCCGGTGGCAGAGAATTCTCGCGGTTGCCGTGCTGATGCCCCTGTGGGCCAGCTATTTGGTCAAGGTTTACGCCTGGCGCTCTATTCTCTCGGGCGATGGATTGCTCTCGTGGATTCTTCAGCCCTTTGGCCTGCAGAGCCCTGGTTTCGGACTTCCCGCCACCGTGATCACCCTCGCTTACCTCTGGCTGCCCTACGTCATCCTGCCGATATTTGCTGGGCTTGAGCGAGTGCCCAATTCACTCCTCGAGGCGTCGAGTGATCTGGGCGGAAAATCGTGGTCGACCATCCGCCTCATCGTGATGCCGATGATTTGGCCCGCGGTTATTGCCGGCTCAATTTTTAGTTTCTGTCTCTCCCTCGGCGACTACATCACCGTCAATATTGTCGGTGGCGCGAGCCAAATGTTGGGAAACCTCGTTTATACCAACGTCGGCACGGCCAATAATTTGCCACTGGCTGCGGCTA
>WLNS01000067.1 GCA_009699665.1 Actinomycetota bacterium | reverse complement strand
GGCTCCACCCACCACGATGAGTCGCGACGGAGCGAGCCCCAGGTGCTCGGCCAGGGCTTTGATCACACCCTGATTCGCTTTGCCATCGATGGCTTTTTCCTTGACGTGCACGACGTAGTGGTCGTCAGCTTCTTCAACCAGGGGGCCGCGCGAGCTGCCCGGCTTGACGTGCACGGTGATCTTTTCGCCACTCATTTTTCACTCCAGGGGGTGTTGTCGATGACGTGCAGACGTCGACCGCGCACCTCGTTGGGCGCAATCTTCATCCACACGTACTCCTGTTTCGGGGCAAAGTCCAGATAGGGCATGCTGTCGAGTTCGGTCACTTTCTCGGGGTCGGTGACCACCACCACGGCACCGCGGATGACCGTCGACGAAATGTGCTGCATCATCTGCCACGACACTTCAAACGCAACGAGCTGATCCTCGGTGTCAACGAGCAGCCGCGAAGCGGTACCCGTTCGAAAATAAATATGCTCGCCGTGCACCACGTAGGTAACGGGGTGAATCTCTGGCGCGTTTCCGTGCAGGGTGGCGATTCGGCCCACCTCACTCTTGCGCACGACGTCCCACGCCTCGTCCGCGGTGAGGTGGTCAATCGGGTAATCACTCATGCGCGGGCAACGTCGTTATGCGTCGAACCGGTTCTTACCCGGGGTGCCGGGCAGGACTGAGAAGATGAACAAAATGATGCCACCCGCCGACGGAACGAGCCCAATCCAGAACCACGCGCCCGATCGGTCGAGATCGTGCAGGCGTCGAATCAAGACGGCAATGGTTGGCAAAATGAATATCAGTGACACCACAACGAGCAGCCAGAAGCTCCAGCCGAACAAGTCCGAGAAAAACCCAGCCCAGTCGCGTGCGACGAGTGCGGCTTGCAGCTCTGATTGCGTCACCACGTTATAAATGACGATGAAGGGAATGTCCACGATGAACACGAAGAGGTGCCAGAACCAAAACTCGGAGCGCGTGGCCCGCCCCTTCCAGCTCACGTAGTTTTTGAATCCGCTGGCAATGGCTTGTCCGAAAGTCATGAGGGTTCCCTAATCTCTCAGCACCCACTTCGGTGCGCGTAACTTCAGCCTAGCCAGAAGCCCTCAGATTGCGCCGTATCGAGCTTCCCGCTGGCTCTGTTAGGCTTGACCGGTTGCCGTACAACGGCCGCGGATTGAGAGCGCTACACCATAAGGGTTGTGGCACCGCGCAACGAGAGAAAAGGAACCACATGGCCCTGGAAGCAAGCGTTAAAAAAGCAATCATCGACGAGTTTGCCACTCACCCCGGCGATACGGGTTCCCCCGAGGTGCAGATTGCCCTCCTTTCGACCCGCATCAAAGACTTGACAGAGCACCTGAAAGAGCACAAGCACGACCACCACTCGCGTCGGGGCCTGTTGCTTCTCGTCGGTCAGCGCCGTCGTCTGCTCGGCTACCTCTCGGATGTCGACATCGAGCGTTACCGCAAGCTCATCGAGCGCCTCGGTCTTCGCCGATAGTTCAGTTGTGTTCAACGGCCGCCTCTGGGCGGCCGTTGTCGTTAATCGCTCGCGCACCACGAATCGGCGCCCATTCGTGAAGTCTCCTGCTACCCTTGAGGGTAGAGGGACGCAAAGTTAGCTGGTCCTCGGTGGTGGTTTACCGAATCGCTCAAGAAAATTCGGTGGATTTCTACTGACGGCCAGCACGAATGTCTGATCTCGTGCAACAAATACGTGCGTGTGTCACGCCTTCGTTTTGTGTGCTCCCTCACCGCATGCGCGGCATCCACTCGGGATGTCCGCACCATAGAAGGAGAAGACCTGTGGAAGGTCCAGAAATCAAATTCGCCGAGGCCGTGCTCGATAACGGCAAGTTCGGCAAGCGCACCGTGCGCTTCGAGGCAGGACGCCTCGCGCAGCAGGCTCAGGGAGCCGTTGCCGCATACCTCGATGAGGAAACCATGTTGCTCTCAGCCACCTCGGTGAGCAAGCAGCCCAAAGAGCAGTTCGACTTTTTTCCGCTGACGGTTGACGTTGAAGAGCGCAGCTACGCAGCCGGCAAGATCCCCGGATCGTTTTTCCGCCGCGAGGGTCGCCCCTCGACCGAGGCCATCCTGGTCTGTCGACTGATTGACCGCCCGCTGCGTCCGTCGTTCGCCGACGGAATCCGCAACGAGGTGCAGGTCGTCATCACCGTTCTGTCCATCGCGCCCGGCGAGTTCTACGACGCGCTGGCCATCAACGCCGCTTCGGCATCCACCCAGCTCTCGGGCCTCCCGTTCTCGGGTCCCGTCGCAGGTGTTCGCCTCGGTCTGATCGACGGTCAGTGGGTAGCATTCCCCAACGCCGAGCAGCTCAAGAGCGCGGTGTTCGACCTCATTGTGGCCGGCCGTGTTGCCGGTGACGACGTCGCCATCATGATGGTTGAGGCTGAAGCGACCGAAGGTAGCTGGGAGCTCATCCAGAACGGTGCCATCAAGCCCGACGAGGCCGTTGTCGCCGAAGGTCTCGAGGCATCCAAGCCGTTCATTCGGCAGCTTGTGGAAGCTCAGCAGAAGCTGGCCGACCAGGCCGCCAAGCCGACGGGGAACTACCCGATCTTCCTGCCATACACCGACGAGGTGTTCGCTGCGGTTGACGCGCTGGCTCACGACGAGCTCACGCGCATCTACCAGATCGCAGACAAGGTCGAGCGCCAGAACGCCGACGACGTGCTGAAGGACAGCGTCAAGGCAGCCATCGCAGCCAAGGTGGAGGCGGGCGAACTGCCGGCCGAGGCCAACGGCCAGGTGAGCGGTGCCTACAAGTCGTCCACCAAGAAGGTCGTTCGCGGCCGCATTCTCACCGAGGGTGTGCGCATCGACGGCCGTGGTCTGGCAGACATCCGTCCGCTCGACGCGGAGGTTCAGGTTATTCCGCGCGTGCACGGTTCGGCCATCTTCCAGCGCGGTGAGACCCAGATTCTGGGTGTGACCACGCTGAACATGCTCAAGATGGAACAGCAGATTGATGCGCTGAGCCCCACCAAGAGCAAGCGCTACATGCACCACTACAACTTCCCGCCCTACTCGACCGGTGAGACCGGCCGCGTTGGCAGCCCGAAGCGTCGCGAGATCGGGCACGGCTTCCTGGCCGAGCGCGCTCTCGTGCCCGTGCTTCCGGCGCGTGACGAATTCCCCTACGCCATCCGCCAGGTATCCGAGGCTCTCGGCTCCAACGGTTCGACGTCGATGGGTTCTGTCTGTGCGTCAACCCTGTCGCTGCTGAACGCCGGTGTGCCGCTGCGTGCAGCGGTTGCGGGCATCGCCATGGGTCTCGTCTCCGACACCGTGAACGGTGAAACCAAGTACGCCGCTCTCACCGACATTCTCGGTGCCGAGGACGCGCTGGGCGACATGGACTTCAAGGTTGCCGGCACGAGCGAGTTCATCACAGCCATTCAGCTTGACACCAAGCTCGACGGCATTCCTGCCTCGGTCTTGAAGCAGGCCCTGGGTCAGGCCAAGGAGGCCCGCACGGCCATCCTTGCGGTGATCAACCAGGCCATCGACGGCCCCGACGAGATGGCCCCCACGGCACCTCGCGTGATCAGCGTGCAGATTCCGGTCGACAAGATTGGTGAGCTTATCGGGCCTAAGGGCAAGACGATCAACGCCATTCAGGATGAGACCGGAGCCGACATCTCGATCGAGGAAGACGGCACCGTTTACATCGGTGCGGTCGACGGTCCCTCGGCCGAGGCGGCGCGCGCTCAGGTGAACGCGATCGCGAACCCCACCAACCCCGAGATTGGCGAGCAGTTCCTCGGAACCGTCGTTAAGATCGCCACGTTCGGTGCGTTCGTTTCTCTGCTGCCCGGTAAAGACGGCCTGCTGCACATCTCTGAGGTCCGCAAGCTTGCCGGCGGCAAGCGCGTCGAGAACGTTGAAGACGTGCTCTCGGTCGGCCAGAAGGTGCTTGTCGAAATCACCAAGATTGACGATCGCGGCAAGCTGTCGCTCGCTCCGGTTCTTGAGGGCGGCGACGCATCAGCCGCAGAGCCCGAAGGTGACGCAGAGTAATCAGCTCTCGCTAATCTGAACGACCGATGCCCACCCGAGACGGTGGGCATCGGTCGTTAACTGCCCACCTAAGTCGTGCATCAACCATGTTGCCGTCCACCGAAAGACGGTAACGTCGAGAGTGACGACGTATGGGGATGGTGGTCCCGATGAACGAGACACGGCCAGTGCCGCGACGCAGAATCGGCAGCTCGGATCTCTATGTGCATCCCCTCGCACTGGGCGCGGCCACGTTCGGGTGGACGCTGAGCGCTGGCGAATCGACCGACATCCTCGACAGGTTTGTGGCCCACGGTGGCAATCTCATCGACACGGCCGATTCCTACGCGTCGGGTGTGAGCGAGCAAATCATTGGCTCGTGGATGCGCCAGCGCAAGAATCGCGCCGAGGTGGTCGTGGCCACGAAGGTGGGGTATGCGTCCGAGCTGCCCGGCCTGTCGTCACCAAATATTCACGCTGCCGTCGATGCTTCTCTTCAGCGGCTGCAAACGGACGTCATTGACCTTCTGTATTTTCACGGACCCGATGCCGACGTCCCGCTCTTTGAGAGCCTCTCGGCGGTCGAAGACCTTGTTGCGGCGGGCAAAGTGCGGGCCCTCGGGGCGTCTAACTTTTCGCCGCAGCTGCTGTTAGAGGCGCGCGTGGCGGCGGCCGGTGGACTGCCGCGGATCGAGGCCTCGGCCATTGAATTCTCTCTGCTCGAGCACGAAGCCGAGCTCGAACAGCGTGTCGTGCGCGAGGCGCAAAACATCTCGCTGATGCCCTACTTTGTTCTTGCCCATGGTTTTTTGGGCAAACATCGCGGCCTCAAGGCCTCCGACTCCGGGGAGGTGCGACTGGGTCGTGCCCTCAAGCGCGCCACTCGCCACGGTGTTCACGTGCTCCATCAGATTGAGGAGGTCGCGGCAGATTTTGGAGCGAGTATCTCGGCCGTCAGCTTGGCGTGGGTGCTTCAGCATGAGGGGGTAGCTGCTGCGGCCGTCGGCGTCGATTCGCCCGCCGAACTTGATGACCTCATGACCGCACCGCAGATTGCTCTCAGCCGCATTCAGATGGGAGTGCTCCCAGACGGCTAAACTGAAACGCCGTATGACAACTCCCGTGCTTTTTCCGCTGAACGTGGGTGACCTCTCGTTCGAAGCGACCGGTCACGCGCTTGTCCGGCGAACCGTCTTGCCGAGTGGTGTCCGTGTTGTTACCGAGCGCGTTCCCGGATCCCGGAGTGTCACCCTGGGATTGTGGGTGGCCGTCGGTTCACGCGACGAAGTCCCGGCCGAGGCCGGCATAGCGGCGCATCCCGCCAGTCTGGGGTCAACGCACTTTCTTGAACACCTGCTCTTCAAGGGAACCGCCACGCGTTCGGCGTTTGATATCGCGACAAGCTTCGACGCTGTGGGCGGTGAACAGAACGCCGTCACGGGCAAGGAGTACACGTGCTACTACGCCAAGGTGCGAGACGCCGACGTTGAGATGGCCGTTGAGGTGATGACCGACATGCTCACCTCGAGCACACTCGATCCCACCGAATTCGAGACCGAACGCGGTGTGATTCTTGAAGAGTTGGCCATGGCCGAAGACGATCCCACCGACGTTGCCCAAGAGCGCTTGTTCGAAGCAGTTCTGGGCGAACACCCGCTCGGGCGACCCATTGGTGGAAATGCCGACACGATTCGGGCTGCCACCCGCGACGCCGTGTGGCAGCACTATCGAGCAAACTATCGCCCCAACGACCTGGTCGTGACGGCGGCCGGAAACATTGATCACGACCTTCTTGTTTCGTGGCTGGAGCGTCATCTGGTCGCCGCCGGGTGGAACCTTGACGACGCGGCGATGCCCGTCGCCCGCCGGGATTCGAACGCGTCAGTCATTACTCGGGGTGCCGAATTGGTCGTGGTCGAGCGCCCGATTGAGCAGGCCAACATCATGCTGGGCTGGCCGGGAATCACGGGCACGGATGAACGACGCGTGGCCATGTCGGGACTCAACGCGATTTTGGGCGGCGGCATGTCTTCGCGGCTGTTTCAAGAGATTCGCGAGAAGCGCGGTCTGGCGTATTCCGTATATTCGTTCTCGTCTGGCTATTCGGATACCGGTGTGTTCGGACTTTACGCCGGCTGTAGTCCCCGAAATGCCGCCGAGGTGACGACCCTGCTGCTGGCTGAATTCCACCGGCTCGCCAGTGACGGCATTACCGCCGATGAACTGCGCCGTGCGAAGGGCCAGCTGGCGGGTTCGGCCGCACTGGCGCTGGAAGACACCGACACGCGCATGTCTCGACTGGGTCGCGCCGAGATCGGATCGGGCGAGTTCTTTGACTACGAGGCCAGCATGACCATGCTCGACGCCGTGACGGCCGAGGGCATCCAGGCTTTGGCCGCGCACATCGCCACGCAGCAGCCGTCTCTGGTGGTCGTGGGTAGGGCTAAAGAAAGCGTCATGAAGAAAGCACTGGGGAAAGGCTAGGCATGGGGCACACACTCGTTCTCGTCCGACACGGCGAGCAGCGCGACGCAGAACACGGCGTCGATGATGGCGAACTTTCCGAGAGGGGCGTTGCTCAGTCGCGACTGCTGGCCGAGCGGCTGTCGAGTGTGACCTTTTCAAACGTGTGGCACTCACCTTTTGACCGTTCCGCCGATACCGCGCGCGTGATCAAAGAGTCGTTGCCAAAAATTAATCCGCAGCCCTCGGCCCTCTTGATGGACTGTGTGCCGTCCGGACCCACGCCCGACGTGCCGGCGGCCTACAAGTCTTATTTCACGCCCGTCAGTGAGGCACAAATTGAAGCGGGCGCGGCTCAGATGGCAGACGCTGTGGCCGAATATCTCGGCCCTGGCATCAAGGGGCAGACGGATCTTTTGATCACCCATAATTCGGTCATCGCGTGGTTCGTGCGCGAGGTTCTTGACGCGCCGACCTGGAAGTGGCTCACCCTTTCCCAGGCACACTGCGGAATTACGGTTCTGCACCAACGCACCGGTCGGCCCTGGGTGCTCACCAGTCACAATGACGTGGGACACCTGCCTCCCGAACTGCGAACGGGATTGACCGAGCTCTATTCGGTTTAGTGAGGTCGATAGGCTAGAACTATGACTACGTCCGTCGCCGTCGTCGGCGCCTCGGGAAAACTGGGCGCCCTGGTTTGCCAGTTGGTTGAGGACTCTGAGGACTTCACTCTGGCTGCCGCCCTGAATTCGCGCAGCGAACTGTCCGACATGTTGGTGGCCGACGTTGTCGTCGACGTGTCCCTTCCCGCCGTCAGTCGTCAGGTTGTCGAGTT
>WLNS01000066.1 GCA_009699665.1 Actinomycetota bacterium | reverse complement strand
GGGGCACATGAGCATCATGGTCATTTCGGGCATGGATCGGGACGGTCTTCCCTATGGGAATTTCTTACTCGACTCCATGGCTGGTGGCGGTGGAGCCTACAACGACCATGACGGGCTCACCGGTTCGGGAGATTTTTGCGCACCCAGACCTACAATCACCAACGTAGAAACCCACGAAGCAAATGGCCCCATTCTTTACCTGTATCGCAGCATTATGCAGGACTCCGCGGGTGCAGGACGTCAACGAGGCGGATATGGTGCGGGCTTAGCCATTACGCCTCATGACACCGACTCCCTTGTGGCCATGATGGTGGGTCATGGCATTGAGGTGCCTAATAGTGCGGGCATCTTCGGCGGTTTTGAGGGTGCTTGTGGCATTAACGAGAAGCTTGAAAAGGTCGAGGGCCTCTCCCCGGTGGGCAGGGTCAGCTCTTTTGACGACCATGCGCAGTGGCCCGGACAACGAGTGGACGTCGGAGCAAAACCTGGATTCGTGCCACTCACGGGCGGAGAGGTGATTTCATATACTTTCCAGGGCGGCGGCGGCTACGGCGATCCACTTGAAAGAGATATTGATGCAGTAACGCAGGACGTTAACGAGGGCTACCTGAGTGGGGATGAGGCCTCGAAGGTATACGGAGTTGTCTTCAACGCGCAGGGCGTTATGGATGTCGGCGGAACGGAAGAGAGGCGTGCCTCAATCCGAGCAGAGCGTGTGGGGTCGTCGAGACTTTCTCCCAGCGGTGCTCTCAACGCAAAGCGCTCCGGTCGAGCCCTTACTCCCGAGCTGAGCGTCAATCAGGACAAAACTATTCGTTGTTCATGCGGTCACTCCTTTGGCCCGGGTCCGGATTGGAAGGCTGGTTCCGCGAAGCGCGTGGTTCCGAGCGTGGATCACGGTCGCCATGTGCGCACACACGTGGAGTTGGAAATACGTGAGTACAGTTGCCCCGGCTGCGGCACTTTACTTGAGTCCAATGTGAGTCGCATAGGTGCACCGGATCTCATCACATCGGAACTTCAATGAGCATGCGGTCGTTTGCTGTCCCGACAAGCGTCATGTCTGGACTGGGCAGCTTAGAGCGGCTGCCGAATGTTCTCGAAAAGTTTGACATTCAAGCAGCCGTGATCGTTGTCGACTCCGGATTAGTTGGACATGGAATCGTTGATTTTGTTCTGAGCCACGCGCCGAATCTAAAGCCTTTAACGACTCTATCTTTTTCGACGAATCCGCCAGCCTCTGAGGTGGATGAAGCTTCAGAAGAAGCTCGTCGGTTAGGCGCCAAGCTTGTTATTGGAATTGGTGGCGGTAGCGCCCTTGGTGCGGCCAAAGCGATTGCAATTCGACTGACCAATGACGGCTCTATTTTTGATTACGAAGGTTCAAATAAGGTCCTTCGCCCGCCCGCACCTTGTATCGCCATCCCAACGACGGCAGGCAGCGGCAGTGAAGTCTCTAACGCATTAGTTCTTCATGTCGAGGACCGATCTACGGAACTCGTTGTGCGCGGTCAGGGTTGTGAACCACGTGTGGCTTTTTTGGACGGCCGGGTTCTTCGTCTACTTCCCGAGGCCCCGATGACCTATGCGGCGTTGGATGCCCTGAGTCATGGCCTTGAATCCTTGTGGTCGCAAAACCGTAGCTTCTTCACGGATTGCCTGGCAAGCGGCGCAATTAAGCGCATTGTGTCCCTCCTGCCTGTCGCGCTAGAGGGTATTGCTTCGGGTGCAAATGCGTTAGGAAACAACGATGAGGTCTTGCAGGGTTTGCTTGAGGCGAGTTGTGCCGCCAATATGGCGTGCGGAAATTCCGGGCTTGGCCTTGTTCACGCTCTTTCTAGTTCTCCTGAAATTCCCCTCCCACATGGATTGCAAAACGGGATTTTGTTACCCCACGTGGCCGAATTCAACGCACAGGTGTCGCCCACTGACGTGGGGCACCTGGTGGGACAAATACATGAACTCTATGAGCGGATTTCATTTGATCCCACATTCGCCCAACCCGTCCAGATTGAGAAGTTCATTCGTGCCTCGCAGAATCATCCCTTTCGAGAGAATAATTTGCGTGCATCAACCGACGATGATTTGGCTCAAATTCTTGTTGCCGCCGGCGCAGTAGCGAGCTGACGATTGTGACCCATTTGCGACTCACCATGGCTGCCGTCGATTACGACCGGTTTAGGGGCCTCCAAGACGGGCGCGTAAGTGTTGAGGGGATTGACCTAGAGATTGTTCCGCTCGAAGTCGAAGAGATTTTTTATCGCCAAATGAAGTATTCAGAATTCGATGTCAGCGAAATGAGTCTTTCGTCGTATGTGGCGTCCATAGGCAGGGACACATTCCCCTATATAGCCATTCCAGCTTTTCCCTCACGATATTTCCGCCATCAGTCGATGTTCGTCAGGAGTGACTCTGGAATTACAAAGCCTGAAGAATTGATTGGCCGTCGGGTGGGTGTGCCCGAGTATCAAATTACAGCGGGCGTCTGGCAGCGTGGAATTCTTGCAGATGACTACGGTGTGCAAGCGCAAGACATTGAGTGGTTTTCTGGAGGTGTCGAGTCGCCAGGGCGTGATGAAAAGCAAGCTATCAGCCTTCCCAACGGGGTGACCGTTCACCCCATCGCAGCGGGTGAAACGTTGTCGAAGCTCGTGCTGGAGAAGAAACTTGACGCGCTGCTCACGGCTCACGTTCCCCATATCTTCTACGAGACTGACAAACTTCGACGTCTTTTCCCGGACTACAAGGCCGTTGAGAAAGACTATTTTCGGCGGACAAAAATTTTCCCCATCATGCACGTCATGGTTATCAGGCAAGAGATTCTGGCCCGGGAACCGTGGGTCGCGAGATCTCTACTTAAGGCTTTCGAGGAAGCGCTGCAGTTGGCCCGTGCTGACCTCATGTATAGGAGTTCACTCAAGATCATGTTGCCTTGGCTCGCTGAACACGTGAGCGAAACCGTTGATGCGCTGGGTGATAATTTCTGGACGTATGGCATCGACCCCAACCGGCACGTGCTCGAAGCTTTTCTGAGGTACTCGTTCGAGCAGGGCTTAGCTCAACGACAATTTTCTCCCGAGGAAATTTTCTTCCCGAGCACAGCGTCATCGTTCGTCATCTGATCGAAGGGATTTTCATGTCTGACCTATCTGAGGCCCGAACGCTTCTCGCTGACGCGAATAAGGTGCTTGTCGCTAAAGGAGTGCTCGATGCCTACGGGCACGTGAGCATGCGAAACCCGGAGAACCCGCAGGAATATCTACTCGCTCGAAACCTGGCACCTGCATTGGTGAGACCGGAAGACATAATCATTTATCGTCTCGATTCAGATACACAAGACCCTCGAACTGGATATCTCGAACGCTTTATCCACGGCGAAATCTATGCAGGACGTCCGGACGTGCACGCCGTTGTGCACTCGCATTCCGCGTCGGTCATTCCGTTTAGCATCTCGGAAGTTCCATTGAGAGCCGTCTGGCACATGGCTGGATTCCTGGGAACAAAGACTGCTGTTTTTGAGATGAGGAATTTTGCTGGCGACGCGAGCGATCTCATTATCAGCGACCGCAAACTCGGCGAAGCGCTTTCGCATGTCCTGAGTGCATCCGCGGTGGTGCTTATGCGCGGACATGGATCCGTCGCTGTAGGCGAGAGTGTCGAGCAGGCTGTTTGGCGTTCGGTTTTCACTGAGCTAAATGCTCGAGTCCAACTTGCTGCGCATGGGTTGGGTTCCTATATGGAATTGACCGAAGCGGAGGGCGTAGCAACGGCCGAGATGAACGCAGGGCAGATTCGCCGGGCTTGGGAAATTTGGCGTTCAGAGGTTACATCGCTCGGAGCGTCTCGATAAACTCCTGAGCGTTTCGAAGCCACGGAGGGGCCGAAACTTTTGGGCAGGCAAAGATGAATAACACGGGTGGCTCTTTTTCGCTGCGCAAGAGCGCCATAATCATCTACTTGCCTTCTTTCCTCTTTGCCTCGGCCGAAGGCGCCATCATTCCTGTCATCCCTGCAATGTCAAATGGCATGGGCTCCACACTCGCCGTTGCAGGTATCGTCGCTTCGATGCTAACCCTGGGCATTCTTGTGGGAGACATCCCGAGTGGCTGGCTTGTCTCGCGGCTAGGCGAGCGAATCAGCATGACGCTAGCTGCGGTCGTCGCGCTCATTGGGGTGGGCATTTCTCTAGTAGCCCGAGATCCCTTGACGCTCGGCGCTGGAATCTTCGTTTTGGGGCTTTCAAACGCTCAGTTCGCGCTGGCCCGCCACGCCCTCCTGACCACGGTTGTTCCGTTGGCTTTTCGAGCGAGGGCGTTGTCACTCCTGGGCGGTATGTTCCGTGCCGGAGCTGTCGTCGGGCCACTGCTGAGCGCCGGGTTGATCGGGCTCTCGGGGAATCCTCATTCTGCTCTGTGGCTGACCGCCGTTGGCTTGGCGGGGACTGTCATTACCGTCTACTTCCTGCCCGACCCTGCGGCGACGTCGGATGCACCCAAACTGGTCACCGAACCGGATGGTCGTGTCCTTACATCTGGTGAAGACGAAGTGGAGAAGGAGACTCGTGGGCTCTTCAGAACAATACGTACACACGGGAGCGTTCTCGCAAGAATTGGGTTTGCGAGCACAATCACTGGCGCTATGCGATCGAGCCGAAATGTGTTGCTTCCGCTGTGGGCAGTGAGTATCGGCCTGCATGATGCGCAAACGGCTCTCATCATCGGCCTGGCTACGGCACTTGATTTTGCGCTGTTTTATTCGAGCGGCATCATCATGGACCACTGGGGAAGAATTTGGGCTGCCGTGCCAACCCTGGTCGTCATGTCGGCATCGGTTTCTGTCCTTGCCTGCACCCACGACCTGAAAGACGCAACGACCTGGTTCATTGTGTGCGCGATGGTCTTTGCAGTCGGAAACAGCATTGGATCCGGCATGATGCTAACGCTTGGTTCCGATTTGGCGCCACCGTCAAATCCTGCCCCTTTTCTTGGGGCATTTCGATTCATGCTTGATGCGGGAAACGCCGGAGCTCCACTGCTTGTGTCAGGGTTGACGGCGTTAGCTGGCATCTCTTTAGCAGCAGGAGGTATGGGAATTCTGGGGTTCATTGGAGCGGGCATGATGTTGCGCTACATACCGCGTTATTTGCCCCGTAGGTAAAGCGGGTTGCCGATGACTCACGACCGCCTACTCGTACCGCAACGCTTCGACGGGATCCAGCCGTGCTGCACGGCGTGCCGGGATGGCACCGGCAACGACGCCAATCAGCGTGGTGAGCACGATGACGATCGAGCCCACCGATGACATTCGCGAGTGTTGACTTTCCGGAGCCTGAGGGGCCGCGAACGGCCACGAACTCGCCCTGGGCAATGTCGAGACTGACGTCACTGAGTGCGGAGATCTCCTCGTCGCCGAGGGCGTAGGTGCGAGAGACGCGCCGCAAAGAAATATCGGCCGATGGCATCGGGGCCGAGGTTTTCATCATTTCTCAAGACTAGGCAGGACCCACAGCTTCGATGAGAAATTGTGGCGCGAAAGTCTGAGCGCTAACGTGGCGAGCTTTGCACACGACGGCGCTGGCCCGCTGGACGCGACGCGGTGCGCTGCGCCCCATCGCCACCAGAAGACGCGTGCCCACCAGATCGCTGGCTCGTCGCGTTTCGTGAGCCGTGATTCGGGGTTGCACCTGAGCGCCCAGCGCGCTTGCGCTGCGCATTGGCACCGGTTGAAGTTCCCGTGCGCTGCGGTGCTGCCGCGCGGGGCGCGGGCTTCACGTAGGCAGCAACGTCACCGATCAAGGCGACAACCTCGGGAGACGATGCCGTCACCTGCGATGGCGTGACCGTGATGGCGGCCTTCTTGAGCAGAGCTGCGAGGTCTTTCTTTTGCGTGGGCAAACAAATCGTCACCACGTCACCTTCGCTACCCGCACGCGCGGTGCGTCCTGAGCGGTGTAGGTACGCCTTGTGTTCCATGGGCGGATCAACGTGAATCACGAGCTCGATGTCGTCCACGTGAACTCCACGAGCGGCAACGTCTGTGGCCACGAGCACCTTCACGGCACCGGACGAGAACGCCGCCAGGTTGCGGTCGCGAGCTGGTTGTGACAGGTTGCCGTGCAGGTCAACCGCCGGTATGCCTGCCGCGGAAAGCGCCTGGGCCAGTTTCTTGGCGTGGTGTTTGGTGCGCATGAAGAGCAGCCGGCGGCCGGATCCCGAAGCGAGGGCCTGAACGAGTTGCTTCTTCGATTCGGCGGTTGAGGTTTCGAAAACATGGTGTGTCATGGCGGCAACGGGGGAGTTGACCTCGTCAACCGAGTGCAGCACCTCGTTTTGCAAGAAGCGCTTGACGAGTTTGTCTACACCGTTATCGAGAGTGGCGCTAAAGAGCAGCCGTTGTCCGCCCTGAGGCGTGGCGGTCAGGATGCGCGTCACCACGGGAAGGAATCCGAGGTCGGCCATATGGTCGGCTTCGTCGAGCACCGTGATTTCAATCGCGTCCAGGTGCAAGAAGCCCTGACGCATAAGGTCTTCGAGGCGTCCCGGAGTGGCGACAACAACGTCGACGCCCTCCTTGAGCGCTGCGACCTGGCGGTTTTGAGAGATGCCGCCGAAAATGACGGTCGTCTTGAGTCGGTAGGCCGCGGCCAGTGGTTTAAGCGTGGCGTCAATCTGGGTCGCCAGCTCGCGCGTCGGTGCGAGGATCAAGCCAAGCGGACGTCCGGGGCGACGGTGACCGCCGGCCAGACTGGTGCCCAGCCGCGCAGCCATCGGAATGCTGAAAGCGAGGGTCTTGCCCGATCCCGTCTTACCTCGGCCCAGCACGTCGCGACCGGCGAGCGTATCGGGCAGGGTGTCGACCTGAATGGGAAAAGGTGTATCTATGCCCGCAGCGTCAAGAACAGACACGAGCGGAGCGGGCACGCCGAGCGCGCCAAAAGGGTTGAGAGACAAAAGGGTATTCCTTAGTGTTGTGCTCCCGATGCACGCACACTCAGGCGCGCACAGCGAGATGTTGGCGAAGGTGCCAGAGGCGGCACATCCGTTCGCCGCAAGAAAAATGTCAACCGATGAAGACCGGTGAGGGAAGAGACTTCCGACGTGCGCCCGTCAGGATTTCGACACATTCTGTGAGCCGATGACTAAGCACGTAGTTCCAGACTAGCGCAAAAAACTCGGGCTCTCGCCGCTGTGGCCGTGAACAGGCAAACGCACAGGTTCGTCCCGATAGTGTCGTCAACGAGCCCACCATTCGGTGGACTTTAGTATTTAACAACTCAATAAAGGGAACTTGCACACATGACGAACATCGTAGAAACCGCAGTTGCGGCCGGAAATTTCACCACGCT
>WLNS01000065.1 GCA_009699665.1 Actinomycetota bacterium | reverse complement strand
GTATAAAGGCGGCCAACAGCCCCAAGGCACTAACGACGATAAAAAGAATAGGGATACCCACGGGGCGGCGGCCAGAAACCAAAAGTGTGTCGTTCACGGGGTCGATTATTGCAGTCAATTCCGTGAGTAACATGACTGTCTTTCCGTCGCGCGAAACATTTCGTGCGATACTAGGAAACGTCGGTAATCCTTTCCGGTTGCTGATGCACATACTTTTGAAGGACCGAAAGGTTTTTCGGGGGGTCATAACAGACCCACACCGTGTCGACTCGCAATCGAGTTGGCTGGCAAGAAAAATGATTTTGGTGGGCGCTGAGCGCTAGCCACGAGGAATAAGCACACGACGTTGCACGTTGATAACGACAACCGAGTGCGGAGAGTTGCACCAATCATGGTGAGTAAAGAAAAAACAATAGTCAGCCCCTTTAGCCACGGCGTGAACGCCGATGGGTGGCTTCAAGCTCACGCGGATCGCATTCCCGCCCTGATTTCGACGGACTCCGTCGCCGTCGAGGTCAGCGAGTCCGTGGCAGATATCCAGGCGGAGGCTGCGGCCATTCCGCTGGTGGAGGTTCCCGCGTTGTCGGCGAGCGAGATTACCGACCTCGTTTTCTTCGCCCCCGAGCTGCCACAGCGTGCAGAGCAGCAACGAGAACGTTGGGAACGTGACGGCGATCCCTTTGACGAGGCGGGATCACTTCGTCGACGTCAGCGCCGACGCGCAGGAGATGACCGACCTATCACCGATGAAGATCCTCGGACTGTTGTGAAGGTGCGCCTGCCTCGGGAACCCGAGATCATGACCGAACCTCAGCGTCTTCGTGGTTCGACGCGCCTTGAGGCAAAGAAGCAGCGGCGTCGCGACGGACGTGATGTGGGCCGTCGCCGAACCGTGGTGACCGAGAGCGAGTTCTTGGCTCGTCGCGAATCTGTGGATCGCGTCATGGTTGTTCGTGAGCGCGACGATCGCACGCAAATTGGCGTGCTCGAGGATTCGGTTCTTGTTGAGCACTATGTGGCGCGGGCCTCTGAAGCCAGCCTGATCGGCAATGTTTACCTCGGCAAGGTACAGAACGTGTTGCCCTCGATGGAAGCCGCTTTCGTCGATATCGGTCGAGGACGAAACGCTGTTTTGTACTCTGGTGAGGTCGACTGGGATGCCGTCGAGAACAAAGAGCAGTCGCGGCGCATTGAACTTGCTCTGAAGCCGGGCGACAAGGTCTTGGTTCAAGTGACCAAGGATCCCGTCGGCCACAAGGGCGCGCGCTTGACGTCTCAGGTGTCCTTGCCAGGGCGGTATCTGGTCTACGTTCCGAACAACACGATGAACGGCATCAGTCGCAAATTGCCCGAGCCGGAACGCCTTCGACTCAAGAAAATTCTCAAAGAGGTACTCCCCGAGAACGTAGGGGTCATCGTGCGCACCGCTGCCGAGGGCGCTTCCGAAGAGCAATTGCGCAACGACGTTGAGCGTTTGCAATCTCAGTGGGCAGCCATTTCTGAAAAGGTAGAAAAGGGACAGGCGCCCGCTTTGCTGCACAGCGAGCCCGACCTTCTGGTCAAGATCATCCGTGACGTTTTCAACGAGGACTTCACGAAAGTCATCATCGACGGTCCCTCTGTGGGCGAAACAATCCGCACGTATCTCGAAGGAGTTGCGCCGGAACTGATTGGACGCGTTGAGGATCACGCGTCGAGAAATGACTCTTTTGCGGAATTTCGTGTCACGGAGCAGATCGAGAAGGCACTTGATCGCAAGGTTTACTTGCCCAGCGGTGGATCGTTGGTTATCGACCGCACCGAGGCAATGACCGTTGTTGATGTCAACACGGGCAAGTTTGTTGGTTCGGGGGGAAACCTCGAAGAAACCGTCACCAAGAACAATCTCGAGGCGGCCGAAGAGATCGTGCGGCAACTGCGCTTGCGCGACATCGGCGGCATCATCGTCGTCGACTTCATCGATATGGTGCTTGAGTCCAATCGTGACTTAGTGCAGCGCCGACTGATTGAGTGCCTGAGTCGCGACCGAACGAAACACCAGGTAGCAGAGATTACGTCTCTGGGCCTTGTGCAGATGACGAGAAAGAAGCTCGGCCTCGGCTTGTTGGAGACCTTTAGCGAACCGTGTGAGTTTTGTGCCGGGCGTGGTGTGATCGTTTATCACGAGCCCGTGACCCGCACGAAGCCCGTCGACAAACCAGCAGAGAAATCGCGCCGCGGCACGGGGCGCAGCCGAACGGCGAACACCGCGCCGGCCGGAGAAGTTCACGTCATTCCCGAGGGAGCTTCGAGTGCCCTGGCCAAGATTGCTGCCAGCACACTCCACCAGAACGAAGAAAGCGTTCCCGCGGGGAATGACGAGCCAACAGAGATGCATGCCGACAGCGAGGTCGTTGACATTCTCGACTTCCCCGTCACGGTCACCAAAGGGCGACGAAAAAAAGCGGACCTTGACACGGCCGCCCTAGATAGCGTTCTGCAGGCCCTGCCTGAACCGTCCGACCCAGGTCAGGGGCGCGGTCGGCGTCGCCGTGTTTCGACCGAGAGCATCACGGCCGATCCCGGGAACTCCGCGGTTTGACCCGGTTTGACCCGGTTGGTCAATCCGGGCTATTCTTGGGTGTTGGTCGGCGTTCTCGTTCGTTGTGACGCACCCCCATCATTCTTTGGGCAAGAGTTTCCTGCCCCTATCGACACGAGGTTAGAACAGTGGTTTTCGCAGTAGTCAAGTCTGGCGGACGTCAAGAAAAGGTAGAGGTCGGCACCATCATCACGATGGACCGTGTTTCCGCTCCTGCGTCCGGCACCATCACTCTTCCCGTGGTTCTTCTGGTAGACGGTGACAAGGTCACGTCAGATGCCGCGGCGCTGGCCAAGGTCTCTGTCACCGCCGAAATCCTTGAGGACCTTCGGGGCCCCAAGATTGTCATTCACAAGTTCAAGAACAAGACCGGTTACCGCAAGCGCCAGGGCCACCGCCAGGAGCTGACGCGGGTCAAGGTCACGGGAATCAAGTAAGGGCCAAAGGAGTAACGCGAAATGGCACACAAAAAAGGAGCGAGTTCTACTCGCAACGGTCGCGACTCAAACGCTCAGCGTCTGGGGGTCAAGCGCTACGGCGGCCAGAAGGTTAACGCCGGTGAAATCATTGTTCGTCAGCGCGGCACTCACTTTCACCCGGGCGTGAATGTGGGACGAGGTGGCGACGACACGCTCTTCGCCCTGTCCGCAGGTGCGGTGGAGTTCGGCAGGAAGGGCGGCCGCAAGGTCGTCAACATCGTCACCGTCTAATCAGGACACAGGCATCAAGGGCGAGCTTCGGCTCGCTCTTTTGCGTTAGCCGGCCGGAAGAGAATCCGGTCACGATCAAAGGACCACCATGACAACATTCGTCGACGAGGTGACGCTTCACCTGCGCGCGGGTCATGGAGGCCACGGGTGCGTGTCTGTTCGGCGCGAAAAATTCAAACCTTTGGCCGGACCAGATGGCGGTAACGGCGGCAGCGGTGGCGACATCATTTTGGTCGCCGACAGTCAAGAGACCACGCTGCTTTCGTATCATCGGCACCCGCATCAGACTTCCGCCAATGGGGATCCCGGCCAGGGCAACAATCGCCAAGGTGCGTCCGGTGATGACCTGGAGCTCACGGTACCCGTGGGCACGGTCATCAAGGATGCACGCGGTGGGCTTATCGCCGACATGACCGTTCCCGGCATGCGGGTGGTTGTGGCGCCGGGTGGTGTCGGCGGTCTGGGAAATGCGTCGCTGGCGTCAACGCGTCGCAAGGCTCCCGGTTTTGCGCTCTTGGGCACCCCTGGCTTTGAGGGCGACGTCGTGCTCGAGCTCAAGACGCTGGCCGATGTTGCCTTGGTGGGTTATCCCTCGGCCGGAAAATCCAGCCTGGTCGCTGCACTCTCGTCGGCGCGCCCCAAGATCGCTGACTATCCCTTCACAACGTTGCACCCCAATCTCGGTGTCGTACAGGCGGGGGAGACGCGATACACGATTGCGGATGTACCCGGCTTGATCGAGGGAGCTAGCGAAGGCAAGGGACTCGGCCTCGAATTCTTGCGTCACGTCGAAAGGTGTCGCGCGCTCGTGCATGTGATTGATTGCGCCACGCTGGAGCCCGGACGTGATCCCGTAAGTGATCTCGATGTGATTTTGGCAGAGCTGAAGGCTTATCCGGTCCCGGCCGGTCAGATTCCCCTGGTTGAACGTCCGCAAATGATTGCGCTCAACAAAATTGATGTACCCGATGCCAACGACCTCGCCGAGATGGTTCAGCCCCTCTTCGAGGAGCGTGGTTATCGCGTCTTCGCGATTTCGACGGCGTCACACGCGGGTTTGAAAGGGCTGTCCTACGCTCTGGCCGAACTCGTGTCGAGCCAGCGGTCAGCGGAGGCCAGCGCCGAGGCACCCCGTATCGTCATCAGGCCTCAGGCCGTTGATGTGAAAGATTTCAGTATCCGTGTCGAAGGACCGGTTGACGATCGCATGTTCCGCATCTTGGGCGGCAAACCGGAACGCTGGGTGGCACAGACGGACTTTTCGAACGACGAAGCCGTGGGATATCTGGCCGATCGGCTGGCGCGTTTGGGCGTGGAAGAGGCGCTCTTTGCGAAAGGTGCCGTGCCCGGTTCCGCCGTCGTGATCGGTGAGGGCCAGGGCGTGGTCTTTGATTGGGAACCGACGCTCACCTCGACAGCAGAATTGATATCCAGTCCTCGCGGGTCTGATGAGCGACTTTCCGGACCAGCGCGCCGCTCCACACGCGAACGTCGGGAAGAATACACAGAGCGCATGGATGCCAAACAGGCCGCGCGTGATGAGCTTGACCGTGAACGAGTAGCCGGTCTCTGGGCCGAGGAGGACGACAGTGGCGCTTAATGACCGCCGAGAAATATCTCAAGCGCGACGCGTCGTGGTGAAGGTGGGGTCGTCTTCTATTAGCGGTACCAACGCGGATCGCATCGATCACATCGTCGATGTTTTGGCTCAGGCGCATCAGCGCGGCACTGAGATTGTTTTGGTCTCGTCGGGTGCTATATCGACCGGGATGCCCCTATTGGGACTTGACCAACGTCCGGAGGACCTGGCGACGCAACAGGCGGTGGCTGCGGTGGGCCAGAACGCACTGATTCACCGATATCAGGCGAGCCTCAATCGTTTTTCGATCGTTGCCGGTCAGGTGCTGTTGACCGCCGGAGACCTAGAGGGGCACGAAACGCGGATCAATGCCGAACGAGCGCTAGACCGACTTTTGGCGTTGCGCACTCTGCCCATCGTGAACGAGAACGACACGGTCGCAACGACCGAAATCCGCTTTGGCGACAATGATCGCCTGGCCGCGCTGGTCGCCGTGCTGGTGCGCGCGGATGTGCTTATCTTGCTGTCTGATGTCGACGCGCTCTATACCAAGCCGCCGCATGAGATGGGGGCCGAACGCATCGACTACGTTACTTTCGGTGATGCCCTCGACACTGTTGAGTTTGGTGATATTGGGGATGCGGGGGTGGGCACCGGTGGCGCTCTGACTAAGGTGGCCGCGGCTCAGCTTGCCGTCGCGTCGGGCACGGCCGTGCTCATCACGGCGGCCGAACTCATCGACGACGCCATGGCGGGTGCGCGCATCGGAACATGGTTCGAACCAAACCCTGAGTTCACCGTCTGACTCTGGCTCGAAAGATCCGCCCCGCACGTCACGCCCGCGCGCTCCGCATCGGTCTCTTCGTGAGACCCGGCCCTCTCGTTAGACTTGGCCCATGGTCAGCACAGACACGGCGTCATTCACACAAAAGCTTGAGGCGGCTCAGGCGGCTTCGATTGTGTTGGCGACGTTATCAACGGATGCCAAGAACGTTGCCCTTTATGCGATTGCCGACGCCCTCGAAGCGCATGCCGGCGAAATCGTCGCTGCCAACGATCGTGACGTGGCGCGGGGCAAAGAGAACGGGCTGACCGATGGTCTGATTGATCGATTGACGCTCACGCCAGACCGGATCTCCGGTCTTTCTGCGGCCGTGCGCCAGGTTGCCACCTTGGCCGATCCGGTTGGCCAGGTCGTGCGAGGCATGGACATGCCCAACGGTGTTCACCTCACTCAGGTGAGAGTGCCGTTTGGTGTGGTGGGCACGATTTATGAGGCTCGACCCAACGTCACTGTCGATATCGCCGCTCTGGCACTCAAGAGCGGAAATGCCGCTGTGCTGCGCGGCGGCTCAGCCGCTGAACACAGCAATAGCGCACTCGTCGGCATCATCCAAACAGCCCTGGTAGCCGCCGGTCTGCCGTCGTCGGCCGTTGTGACCATTGATGAGTTTGGGCGCGACGGCGCCAAGCAGCTGATGGCTGCCCGAGGGCTTGTTGACGTGCTGGTTCCGCGAGGATCAGCAGATCTGATCAACACGGTTGTCAGGGAATCTCAGGTCCCGGTGATTGAAACGGGCGCCGGCGTGGTGCACCTCCTCCTCGATGAGTCGGCCAATCTCGAGTGGGCCATCGATATCGTGCACAACTCCAAAGTCCAGCGTCCGAGTGTGTGCAATGCCCTCGAGACCCTACTCGTTGTTGAGTCGGCCGCCGACCGGTTGCTTCCCCCGGTGCTGTCGAAACTCCGCGAATCGGGAGTCACGATTCGCGCAGACGAGAAGACGCGTCGCATTTTTCCGGACAGCGTGGCAGCAGAGCCCGACGACTTTGGCCGTGAATTCTATAGCCTCGATCTCGCGGTCAAAGTGGTGGCCGACCTCGATGAGGCAATCGCCCATATCCGTCGCTACTCGACGAAGCACACCGAGTCAATCATCACGAACGATGTCGCCAACGCCGAGCGCTTTCTCGCCGAGGTCGACTCGGCTGCCGTCATGATTAATGCGTCAACACGTTTTACCGATGGTGGTGAATTTGGCTTTGGAGCCGAAGTCGGCATCTCAACCCAGAAATTGCACGCGCGAGGACCAATGGGTCTTCCCGAGCTCACGAGTACCAAGTGGTTGGTCCGCGGTCAGGGCCAGATTCGTCGCTAGACTAGGGCTATAACTGACTGACCGCAGAGGAGTCTCCGATGTCTGCTGTGAACGTTCTTGCTGAAGCGGCCACACACCCACTCTTTCTTCCGGCATGGGTTTTTGGCATCATCGCGGTGAGCATTTTTGTGTTCCTCGGTTTTTTGGTGTTCAGCTACCGTGACGTAGCAAACCGACACGCCAATAAGTCCGACAAGGCTGGTTCGGATCACCACTAGATAGCCCAGCGCAGATAACCCATGTCGAGAACCCGGATTGGTGTTCTCGGGGGCACGTTTGATCCGATACACAATGGCCACATGACTGTGGCACTTTCTGTGAAAGAGCAGCTCGGC
>WLNS01000064.1 GCA_009699665.1 Actinomycetota bacterium | reverse complement strand
GGTGAGTCCGGGGAACTTCTCGACGTTTTTGGACCACTCGAACTTGCCGCCGTCGACGATGATGCCGCCGATGACCGTACCGTGTCCGCCCAGGAACTTGGTGGCCGAGTGAATCACAATGTCAGCACCGTGCTCGAAGGGACGAATCAGGTAGGGCGTGGCAATGGTGTTGTCCACGATGAGCGGCAGACCGTTCTTGTGCGCCACGTCAGCAACAAGCTTGATGTCGAGCACGTTGACGCGGGGGTTACCGATCGTCTCGGCGAAGAACAGTTTTGTGTTCGGGCGAACGGCACGCTGCCACTCGTCTTTGTCGTCCTGGTTCTCAACGAAGGTGACCTCAATGCCGAGTTTGGCCAGTGTGTACTTGAACAGGTTGTAGGTGCCACCGTAGATCGAGCTGGATGACACGATGTGGTCGCCGGCGCCGGCAATGTTGAGCACGGCGAACGTCTCGGCAGCCTGCCCCGAGGCAACCATGAGTGCCGCGGTTCCCCCCTCGAGGGCAGCCACGCGTTGCTCCACCACTTCTTGTGTGGGGTTCATGATGCGCGTGTAGATGTTTCCAAACTCGGCCAGTGCGAAGAGGTTCTTGGCATGCTCGGTGCTGTTGAACACGTATGACGTGGTCTGGTAGATCGGCACGGCCCGCGCATTAGTGACGGGATCTGGCGTCGCGCCGGAGTGCACCTGCTTGGTTTCGAACTTCCAATCGGCGGGGTTGTTGCTCATGGGTTTCTCCTTTGTTGTAGATGAGGCTTAGAAGAAACCTAGGGAACGTTCGCACGCACCTCAATCTGGTCTGTCACACGCCGTAACAGAGTGGCCGAACTCAGGAGGATGCGTAGTGTCGGGCAACATAACGGCGGTACACGATGGCATATCGCCGAGGAAAGAACTTGAACAGAACAACGGCAAGTCCGAGCCGCGGGTTGACCGCCAGGGTTCCCATCACATCTCTCACGCGAATCCAGGCCCGACATTCTGTGGCAGCACTGAGGGCATCTTGTCGTCGCTGTGGCTCTGCGTCGGCGCCGCCACGGAGCATGGCCGTCTGACCAATGGTCAGGGCCACCACAGCACGCGCACAACTGAAGGCAGGCGCATGAACGCCTTTCGTGAGATGCGCAGGAACGTGAGCAGCCATATATTGCCAGGCCACCGTGGCGTCGGAAAGTCGATAGATTCGGCCCCACGTTATCGAGCCACCGCTCACAAAATACCGAATACCCGAAGCGGCGATCGAGACGACTTTGCGCGCGCGCGAGAGCAGAACTATGTTCGTCATGCTGTCTTCGCAACGGACGGCGCCTTGCGGAAATCCCCCGGCATCGAACAGATGTCGCCGGGTGATTCTGTCCCAGGGAAACGGCGTGAGTTTGTCACACATCGCAAGCAGTGAGGCGCGGGCGCCGGTATAGACGCCCAAGGCGGCCGAGTGCTCGTGTGACTCTGTGCCGTCGCCCTGCACGACAGTTCGTCCGCATATCACGACGTCGACATCAGCGTCTGCCTGATCAAGAAGCCGCTCGAGGTGACGGGGGTCCATTTCATCGTCAGCATCGAAGAAAGCAATCCACTCTCCCGTGCTCTGCAAAATTCCGCGGTTACGTGCTTCAGCAACGCCAACATTCTTTCTCAGACGAATGATGGTGATGTTCTCACGACCGCCGCGTTTCAGGTGGCCCTCGATGGACGCGATTGTCTTGTCTGTCGATCCGTCGTCGACAATCGTGAGGAACCAATCGGGCATGGATTGCGCCTGCACACTCGTGATGGCGCGAACGACAGTCGCTTCAGAGTTGAAGCAGGGCATGACAATACTGACCGTCGGCGTGCCGCCAGATCCACTCATCGACACCCGCCGCTCCTTCGAAAACTTTGACATATTCAGCGTAGCTGGTGCCCTTAGCTACGCTTGCCCTATGGCGGAAACGGCGAAAACTATGCTCAATGCCGAAGGCGAGCGCGTCACTGACGCGCGCAGCCCGCGCGAGATTGACTACGAACGCTGGACGACCTTGCCGATGATCTTTCTCTCGTTTATCTTTTTGCTGGCGTATTCGGTGCTGATTCTTGATGACCTGAGGTTTTCAAATATTTTTACCGTCGTCTTGGCGTTCGCGCTGGTTGCCATCTGGGGCATCTTCATCGTTGACTACTTTGTGCGACTCGGGTTAGCCGCGAATAAGCGCATGTTTGTGCGACGCAACATCCTTGATATGTCGTCCATGGTGATTCCGTTCCTTCGCCCCTTCTTACTTCTCGTGTATCTGGCCCGGCTCAAATGGTTTCGCGGAAGTACGGGATCATCTCTTCGCGCCCGAATCATGGCTTACTCAGGTTCGGCGATCATCATGTTTATTTATGTGATCTCATTAGCCGTTTTTGCAGCCGAGAGACACGCCCCCACAGCAAGCATCACGAATTACGGCGATGCCGTGTGGTGGGCCATGGAAACCATATCTACGGTGGGATACGGCGACATGGTTCCGGTGACCGTGCCGGGGCGCTTGTATGCCGTCTTCCTCATGCTGGGGGGGATGGTCATTGTGGGTGCCACAACCGCAACGGTTATTTCTTATCTGAACGAAAGAGTTCAGAAAGTTCACAAGCGATCCCAGGATTCTCATCAACGTCACGATTGACGACCTGCTTGAGCCGGTCGATGCCTCGTGGCATGCGTGCCTGGCGGAGCAACAGGGATTGCTGGCTGAGATCGTGGCCTTCCTCAATGCCGAGGAATCTGCAGGAAGGAAATTTCTGCCTTCGGCGCATCTGGTGCTACGCGCGTTGTCAATGCCGATAACTGAGGTTCGCGTAGTGATTCTTGGACAGGACCCCTATCCCACGCCCGGACACGCCGTGGGCCTGGCCTTTTCTGTGGCGCCAGATGTGTCGCCCGTGCCGGCCAGCCTGCGCAACATTTTCACGGAACTGGTCGATGACGTGTCGGTGTCCATGCCGACCACCGGTGACCTCACACCCTGGACGCAGCAGGGTATCCTGCTGCTCAACCGCGTGCTGACTGTGCAGGCAGGCCATGCCGGGTCCCACCGCGGCCGAGGCTGGGAGGCCGTGACCCTCGCGATTGTGCGCGACCTTGTGCGGGTCTCACCAGGATTCGTGGCGATTCTCTGGGGCAATTCCGCCAGAGGTGTTGCCGGTGAGCTGGGGAATGCGCCCGTTCTGGAGTCGGCGCATCCCAGCCCGCTCTCGGCCCACCGTGGGTTTTTTGGCTCGGCGCCCTTCTCTGCGGTCAATCGCGGGCTTGTCGAACGTGGTTGGGCTCCTATCGACTGGGAGCTCAATGACGTTGGCACAGAGCCCTAGGGCCGGAGGATGTGAGCCGGGCCTTCCGAACCGTCTGGGCATTCGGCAAGACATATCGTCAGGTCAGCCACACTCGAATTCTGCTGTGAGGCTGTTGCGCGGGACGTGTGAAAAATCAAGCGGTTATCGGGATTCGCCAGGGCCCAGAGGATGTAAACGGGGTCAACTGTATTAGCGAAGATGCGCACTACGCCGCCATCGGGGACCGATGAGATGGCACTAATCAGCGGGACGTATTCAGTAACTAATTCAGGTCGCAAGCCGTAGTACGTCGATGATCGTTGAAATGAGGGCAGGGTCTCGATAAGGGTAACGAGAGAACGCGCGGGTTGCGTTGATACGACGGTAGTTCCCACAAGCGACGAGATCAAGATAGTTGCACTTAAAACACCCGTGATGACGCGCACGAAAGTTTCTTTGCGCCTGTGGAGGTATCCCAGCACAACCGCTCCGAGTATTGCGCCCAACATAAAGATAGGGATGTAAAAGCGGTTGGTCCACATGTTCCACTTGATAGACCACGCGACGATAAGTATGGAGGCGAGAAATACCACACTCAAGGGAATCAGCCGGGGCTCCCGGTTCCTCACAAGTGCGAAAATCAGGATGCAGGCGAGGAGCCCGCCAAAGAGCTGGAATGGAGCCCGGGCATAATCTTCTGACAGCCCCATCATGCTCGTAATTGCAGCAATGTGTCCGTTGAGGACGGCATCAGGGCTTGACCAATCGGCGTTTAACATGTTTGAAAAGAACGAACTCAGCCCCGAAGAAATCGCACCCATCGAGACGCCGACGTTGTTGAAAAATATTCTGAGAACTCCCAGGATTGTTTGTGCCGCGCTGTGGTTCTCGATGAGCAGGTACGTGTGCGTTCCGAACAGGTTACCGAACCACGACAGGTTTCTGAGCGATTGGGGCAGGAGCCCGATAATGCTTCCGACCGTGACTGCAATACCGGAGAACACAATCGTCTTCCAACGGGCAGCCAGCGGTACCGTCTTGTTCCGCAGTTCGAACCAGACAAGAACTCCCAGTACTGGCAGCATCAGGAGAAACGCTGTGGGTTTTGTGGTGGCCGAAAGTAAGGCGGTTGCACCTGAAATCAGAACAATGTCGAGACGGCTCAACTCGCCAGAGGCATAAATCACGACCGCAGAGAGCTCAAGAACTACCCAGAGAGCCGAAACGAGGTCGACTTGTGTCGTTGTTGACTCAAGAAGAGCAACTTGACACGACGCGACGAGGGCAAAAGTTGCGGGAACGACAACGGGATTACGAAGTAGATTCCTTGCGGCGGCAATGGCGAGGAGGATGACGATAAAGAAGCACACGAATTGGATCAGATTGAGCAGAGAATCGCCACTAAAAATTGAGTAGCTAACCAAGCCAAAATATTCACCTAGCGGGGGAATGTCGAGCTGATGCGTGTTGTGCGTCAAGAAGTACCCGATATTTGCATTTTGAAGCCAACTCAGAATGCGCGGTTCATGATAAGCAAGGGCGTCGTAGTTATTAGGTGCATAGACAAGCGCAACGATAAACGCTGCAGCGATTCCGAGCACGGAAACGAGGACGGCACATCGGAGTAGCCACGTGGTTATCGAGTGTCCCGTTTGCCAGAGTTCGCGACTCACCCGCGCTAGAGAGGCGACCAGCAAATGACTGCCCCTCAGAAGGTGGCGGAAGAGGATGACCAACACCACCCAGGCGATGGCCAACAAAATCTGGAAGGCCGTGCGTGTCACCAAATTGACCAAGGAAAGCAATTCGACCGCGGTAAAGACGAAGATTCCGGCGGCGAGAGGCAAGTAGAGAAGAGCTCGTGTGGCGCCCAAAAAGCTAGTGGCAACCGCAGCAAATCCCCAGAGGGTCACCCCGGCAACTGCGATAGCGATCCACAGCATTCCTCCGTCACACCTCCTAGGTCATCTTAGGGACAACACACGAAAGGCTATATGGTCGCGAGTTGCTCGCTGAAGTAAGCAATCGTGTCGTCGAGCCCTTGGTTGAGTTCCACCTGCGGATTCCAGTCCAATACTTTCTGCGCCTGGTGGATGTCAGGCTGGCGCTGTTGCGGATCATCCGACGGCAATGGCAGGTAGTCAATTGTTGACGTTGAGCCTGTCTTCTGCACGACGAGCTCGGCGAGTTGTTTGATGGTGAACTCGTTGGGGTTGCCGACGTTAATGGGTCCCGTGATCTCATGAGGCGTATCCATGATTGCCATGAATCCTCGGATCAGATCGTCGACATAGCAAAAGCTGCGCGTTTGCGAGCCATCGCCGTAAATCGTAATACTCTCGCCCTTGAGCGCCTGAACGATGAAGTTCGACACGACGCGACCATCGGCCGGATCCATGCGCGGGCCATATGTGTTGAAGATCCTGACAACCTTGATGGGCAGGTCATGTTGACGCCGATAGTCAAAGAAGAGTGTCTCAGCCGCACGTTTGCCTTCGTCGTAGCAGCTGCGGATTCCTATGGGGTTGACGTTTCCCCAATATTCTTCGGGCTGTGGGTGCACCGTCGGATCGCCGTAAACCTCTGATGTTGAGGCCTGCATGATGGGGACGTTGAGGCGCTTGGCCAGTCCCAGCATGTTTATCGCGCCGAGAACGCTGGTCTTGGTCGTTTGAACCGGGTCGCGCTGATAGTGAATCGGCGAAGCCGGGCACGCCAGGTTATAAATCGCATCCACCTCGACATACAGGGGGAAGCACACATCGTGTCGCAAAAGTTCGAAGCGAGGATGTTGCAGAAGGTGGGCGATGTTTTCTCTTCGCCCGGTGTAGAAGTTGTCGACACACAGAACGTCATGACCGGCCTCGATCAGGCGATCACTGAGGTGTGAACCGAGAAAGCCGGCACCCCCGGTAATGAGAATACGTTTAGCCAACGGTGGGCCGTCCAATCGAGTGGTAGGTAACGCCTGTGTGTGCCATTTCGGCGAGGGTGAATATGTTGCGGCCATCGAAGATCGTCTTGCGCGCCAGTTTCTCAGCGAACACGCTCGTATCGACGAGAGAAAATTCCGGCCACTCGGTGAGAATGAGGAGCACGTCAGCTCCGTCGAGAGCAGCCTCGGCGCTCTCTGAATAAATCACCGACGGCAAGTGCGTGTAGTTTTTGAACGCCTCTGTCGCAACGGGATCATAAGCCTGAATGCGAGCAGCCTGATTAACGAGCCGCGACAGCAGGGTCACGCTCGTGGCTTCGCGCACGTCGTCGGTGTGCGGCTTGAACGCGAGGCCCCACACGGCAACGGTCAGCCCGGAGACATCCGGAAACTCGCGCTCGAGTTTGTCCAACAGATAGGTCTTCTGACTGGCATTGACCTCTTCGACGGCCTCCAGAATTCGCAGGCCTCCCATGCCGTTCGACTGCGCGGTGTGGATGAGGGCCTGCACGTCTTTGGGAAAGCACGAACCGCCGTATCCGGCACCCGCGTTGAGGAACTTGGGTCCGATGCGGGCGTCGCTTCCCATGCCCAGTTTGACGTCATCGATGTTGGCACCGAGCAGTTCTGCCAGGCGCGCAAGCTCGTTCATGAAGCTGATGCGTGTGGCCAGCATCGCGTTGGCGGCGTACTTGATGAGCTCCGCGGAGCGCACGTCGGTGACGAGCATGCGATCGGGGGTGTCCATGAGTCCCGCGTATAGCAACGCCATTTTCTCTGCACCCGCCGCATCGCTCACTCCCACGACGATGCGATCGGGGTGCATTAGGTCTTCGATGGCGGCACCCTCTTTGAGGAATTCGGGATTCGAGACCACCGAAACCGAGAAGTCCAGTCCGCGGCTGTCGAGCTCTGAGGCGATGAGCTCACGCACTTGATCGCCCGTTCCCACGGGCACGGTGCTCTTATCGATAACCACGACGGGCCGCGTAATGTGTGCGCCAATGTTTCGAGCGGCCGTGTAAACGTAAGAGACATTTGCCGCGCCGTCTTCCGACTGTGGCGTCCCGACGGCAATCATTTGGTAGTCGCCGTGTTCGGTGGCCGCAGCGACATCCGTGGTGAACTCCAGACGCCCTGCCGCGCTCGCACGAATCACAATCTCGTCGAGTCCGGGTTCGTAGATAGGG
>WLNS01000063.1 GCA_009699665.1 Actinomycetota bacterium | reverse complement strand
TTATGAGCCCAGCGAGCTACCGAGCTGCTCCACCCCGCGTCGGTAGTTCTAGATTAGCAGAGGTTGGTGAGCGCTAAAAACCGAGGGTTTCGATACGCCAACTGCGTCGGCTACTCAACCAGCGACACCACGTTTCAACCAGCCGCGCTACGGTGTCGCCCACGCCTTGATCGCCCGGCGCTCATTCATCTCAACGTATCCCTGGGGCAGCTCCTCGAGGGAAAGCTTGAGATCGAAAACGTCACCCGGCGTTATCGAGCCCGACAGAACGGCGGCAACCAGCTGTGGCGTATACTTTCGCGTCGGCGCTACGCCACCGGCCAATCCAATGTTATGGCGGAACATGCGGCCAACGGGCACGTCAACATCGTGCGGCAGTCCAACAAATCCAATGGTGGCACCCGGCCGCGCGATGTCAAAAGCGGTAGACATTGACTGCGCCGTTCCCACGCACTCCAAGACGGCATCCGCACCCAGACCGTGCGTGAGCTCGCGAACCGAAGCAGTAGCCTCATCGCCACGTTCACTCACAATGTCGGTCGCCCCAAACGCACGAGCAATGTTCTGGCGATCGACATGTCGACTCAACATAATGATGCGTTTCGCTCCCAACATTGTCGACGCCACAACGCCACACAGGCCGACGGCCCCATCACCCACCACAGCGACCGTGTCTCCCGGTTGAACACGAGCAGAAACCGCGGCGTGATACCCGGTCCCCATGACGTCGGATAGGGCGAGCAGATGCGGCAGCAGTGCTTCGGCGGGTCGACCGCCGGGAACAACCACGAGCGAGCCGTCAGCGAAGGGCGCACGAACACGTTGCGCCTGTGCTGCCTGCGTCGAGAAAACACCGGCCTCAGCGGCAACGACACACGACTGCAACTGCCCCGCACGGCAGAGAACGCACGAGCCGCACGACGCGAGAAAGGGCACCACGACAAAATCACCGACCCTGATGTCACGAACGTCCGCACCCACCTGGACCACCTCGCCAACGCACTCGTGCCCCGTCAGTGACCCGGGTTTGCGTTCGTTCTCACCACGGAATGCCCACAGGTCGCTGCCGCACACACACGTCGCCGCTACGTCGATGATGGCGTCGCGCGAATCACGAACGACGGGTTCATCCGCCTCGACGCACGTCACATCGAATGGAGCGTTGAACCGAAGTGCGCGCACTAGTTACCCGATGCCACCAACGCGCGATTGAGTGCTTCGGTGAGTTGCTGATCTGCCACACCATAGGCTGCCCAGTCCCCCGCGATACGGGCCGTCTCACGAGCCTTGATCGCGGCCGATGCATCCTTGAGCGCCTGATTGAGAGCCGTATTATCGGTGGACGTGTTTGAGCTGGGCGACGGCGAGGGCTGCGGTGTCTGCGCGCCGGGGTTGGCCGGTTGGTCGACACCCGTCGATCCGTCAATGCCCGCGTCGCCACCGAACAGTGCGTCGAGCGCGCCGTTCAATGTGTCTTCAAAGGCAATCTTGTCGCCGAAAGCCACGAGCACCTTCTTCAACAAGGGATAACTCGTGTTACCCGTTGACATCACGTAAACGGGTTGAACATAGAGAAGTCCGCCACCCACGGGCAAGGTCAGCAGGTTGCCCTTCAGCACGCTCGTTGAACCTTGGCTCAGGAGGTTGAGCTCCTTTGACACGGCCGGATCCGCATTGAAATTGTTCTGCACCTGACCGGGACCGGGGATGGTGACGTCCTTGGGAAGCGTCAACAAACGCAGGTGGCCGAAGTCCTTGCTCACCTGGCCGGCAACGTTTCCCGCATCAGAATCAACGACGAGATAACCCGTGAGGACGTTCCTGCTGCTTGAACCGGTCGCATCAGGGATGAAGGTCGAATAGAGCGAGAAAGCCGGAGCCGAGGCTCCCGGAGTCTGCATCGTGAGGAAATAAGGCGGCTGGAAAACAGTTTGATCGGTCGGCGCCGTCGGGTCGTTGGGCGTGATCCACGCGTCATCGCGCGAATAGAACGAACCCGCATCCGTCACGTGGTACTGGCCCAAAATCGCTCGCTGTGCCTTGAACAGGTTCCCCGGATACCGAACGTGACTCATCAGTTCGGCCGACATGGTCGACAGTGGCTTCACCGTGTTCGGGTAAACCTTTTGCCAGGTCGCCAGTATCGGATCCTTCTCATCCCAGGCGTAAAGCGTGACCTTACCCGAGTAGGCGTCGACGGTCGCTTTGACCGAGTTGCGAATGTAGTTCACGTTGTCGAGCGACAGCGTGGTTGCCGGAGTCTGACGATCTGCAATGGCCGCCGAAAGACTCTCGACGCGAGAATAGGGGTAGTCCGACGAGGTTGTGTAGCCGTCGACGATCCACACGAGTTTGCCATCCACCACGCTGGGGTAGGGATCGCTATCGAGGGTCAAGTAGGGCGCCGCGCGCTGCACTCGGTCACGCGGGTCGCGATTGTAAAGAATCTGCGACTTCGAGCTCACGGCATCTGAGAGCAGGATCTCTTCGCTCTGAAACTTAAGTGCATAGACCATGCGCGTAAAGAGATCGGACAGAAGCGGCCCACCGTCACCTGCGTAGCTGGTGTAGGTCTGTGACTGGCCGTCCTGCGAGGGATAGTCGAGTTCCACCTGCTTCATGCCGGCGGGACCGCCAACAATGGAATACTCCGGTGAATTCTCGCCAAAGTAAACGCGCGGTTCGAACGTGCCCAACACGCCCTGAGTCGGAATGCCCGCTTCAAAGAAGACGGGTTGACCCTCGTTTGTGCGCTGCGTTCCATAGGCGCCCACGAGTCCGTAGCCGTGCGTGTATACCAAGACGTTGTTGTACCACGACTGGGAATCACCGATGCCGGCTTGGTTCAGTTCGCGAACGGCCACTACCGCATCCTGAACTTTGCCGTCGATGCTGTAGCGGTCAACGTCGAGCTCTGGTGAAAATGTGTAGTACTGCTTGAACTGCTGAAGCTGCGCAAAAGAGGCACTGACCAGTGCGGGGTCAATGATGCGGATGTTCGCCGTCGTCTGCGCGTCCTGTCGCAGTGCCCCGGGAGTCGCGTCCGTTACCGCGTTATAGGGAATCTCTTCAACATCTGAGACGCCATAGGCCTGACGCGTCATTTCAATATTGCGTTCCAGGTAGGGCTGCTCAAGGGATCGCTCGCTCGGATCAACGACAAACCGCTGAATCGTCCAGGGATATACGACTCCCAAAATAAAGGCGCTCACCAGCACCAGTGCCGTTCCCACCAGAGGGAGCCGCCATTTTCCCGTCATCGCCGTAACGATGAAGAGCAACGCAACCAGGGCGCATATGACGCCCAAGATCTGCAGTCCCGGAATGGTGGCATTCACGGTCGCGTACGAGGCACCCGTCATGAGTCCCGACTGATCGGTCACGGTATGGAACTGATCAAGATAAAGGCTGACCGCCTGCAGGAGCAGATAGACCGCCGCCGTAATGGCGACCGAAACTCGCGCGCCCTTGGTGACACGGAGTTCACGCCGGGAAATTCGGATAGAGCCATAGACCAGGTTGGTGATAATCGACGCCAAGAGGCAGAGAAATGTGATGGCCGAAGCGAAGCCAATGACCGCCTGATAGAACGGCAAGGAAAAGAGGTAGAACGAAATCGGCAAACCAAATTGCGGATCCGTTTCTTTGGTGGGTGTCTGGTTGACAAAGAGCAGCACGGTTTGCCAACGACCGGATGTCCAAATTCCCGCAAAAATACCGATAAGCACCGGAATGGCGATGGTGAGCAGTCGCCGCATCGGCTCGACCGCCTGCCGATAGCGATCCATCTGGGCGTTCAGGCGCTGATATACGGGCCGCATGCGGTAAGCCATCGCGATGCTGAGCCACAGTGCGCCACCCATCAGAATGACGCCACCGAAGAAGAAGCCGGCATTGCCCGCCCACTCGGTCAGCAGAACGCCCGTGAAACCAAATTGCCGGTACCAGAGGATGTCGGTGTAGAGACTCGCAAAAACAAAGAAGCAGATAATCAGGGCGACAACGATCCCCAGGCTGATGGCGATGACGGCGCGGCGAGAGCGACGACGTGGAGTCTGTGTTGACACGAAGCGTGAGCCTTCCTCAAGTAGTTCTGGGTTTCATCCTAGGCGCGCGTGCCGATACTCGCCTGAGAGTTCGCGTGACGAGCGCTAGCGGCAGGCGGGAAGTTGGGCGATCGCTTCGGCCTTGCCGGACGCAGCAGTGGTGACCGCGTTCACTGCCTCGTGGAGTGTGGTCACCGCGAAGACCTGAAGCCCGGCCGGAATATGGCCGATCACTTCGGCACAGTCGTCGACGGGGGCTAAGAAGAACTCGGCCCCAGCAGCCTGAGCCGAATACATCTTCTCGCGAATGCCACCGATGGGCCCGACCGTGCCCGCGGCATCAATCGTGCCCGTGCCCGCAAACTTTTTTCCGCCCGTCAGGTCATCGGGAGTTACCTTGTCGATGATTCCCAGCGCGAACATCATGCCGGCACTCGGTCCGCCCACGTCATTGAGATGAATAGTGACATCGAAGGGATAGTTGTAGGCCGTTTGGCCGATAAGGCCGATGAAGGCCTTTCCCTCTTTGGCCACCGGTGTCACGGTCACCACGACGGCCTGACCGGAACGGTCGAGCGTAAGATCCACGGGAGTGCCAGCGCCGGCCGACTGAACTGCCTCAATAAGTTTGTCGATACTCGTGAGCGGGTTTGAATTGACCGCAACAATCACGTCGCCGGGCAGCACCACACCGTCGGCGGGCATCCCCGAAGATGTCTCTCTCACCGTCACGCCGGCCTCAACCGAATATCCCAAGTACGTCATCGCCGCGGCAATGGCTTCGGCTTGGGAATCCACCATGTCGGCTGCATTCGCCGTATCCCGCTCCTCCTGAGTCTCGTCTTTCGGATAGACGTACTCAAAAGGAATCACCGATTGAGACGGCGTGAAGTAGGCCGTAATCACGTCGAACCAATTTGGCCGAACCTCCGGAGTTCCCTCGAGGCAAACCGTTAGCAGGTCGAGGGCACCCGTGGTGGCATACACCGTGGTCCCCGAGATCTCGATGAGTGGTTGTGTTCCCTCTTCGGTCGGTTCTGGCGAACATTCCTCGAAGACTGTTTGATTGCCGAGGGTGTTCCACCATGGACCGGGATGTTCGATAGCGAAGGGCACGGGGATAGCCGTGTAGACCACGGTAAAGAGCATCGCCAGGGTGACCAGAGTGATTCCCCGTCGTCGCCGTCGCGACCGCGCGTCTGACGGAGTTCGAGCATGCACGAGAGGGGTCTCGCCTGGGGGTTCAAAGAGTGTCAACTTAAAGTTCTCTGGATTGGTGGCGAAAGGATGTTCGCCATCGGCGCACTAATCCCCACAGCCTAAGGGCTTTATCGTCGGGTGATAGGGCTAGCGTATTAGTCGTAACCTGAAAGGTGGCTTGAGGGAACGTGAGCGACGACAACGAGCGTGATCCCGAAGAAGAATTTCGCGAAATGTTGCGAGGATTTCTTGAGGGACGTGAGGGCATTGATCCCAGCCGTTTAGCGGGTGCAGCCGGACTCCCCACCGACCCCGACGCCATCGCTCGCATGATGGCGCAGTTGCAGGCCGCCATGAACGTCTCTGGGGGCGAGGGCATCAACTGGACTCAAGCCATGGAGCAGGCGAAATCAATGGCTCTCGCTTCGGTCAAGCCCGTGTCGGCTATTGCGCGCGCAGAAATTGACCAAGCTTTTCACGTTGCCAGTCTCTGGTTGGCCGAGGCATCCGATCTGTCTGACACAGGTGAAACTCCCGAGCTCCTGACCCGACTCGAATGGATTGAGCAAACTTTTCCGCTCTGGCAGCAACTGGCTGAACCCGTTGCTCTCAATATTTCGAACGCCATGACAACAGTGCTCACCGACCAGGCCCCCGAAGAAATGAAGGGCATGATTGCCGGCGCGAGCAACATGATGCGGCAGATCGGCGGAACGCTCTTTGCCATGCAACTCGGTCAGGTGTTGGGGCAATTGTCGACCGAGGTCGTCTCGGGTGGCGACGTGGGCATTCCGGTGCTCGACACCGGAAGCGCTGCGCTCCTGCCACAGAACATGGCCGAGTTTGGCGAGGGTCTCGACATTCCTATGGACCAGGTGCACCTTTACCTCGCTGTGCGAGAGACCGCCTATGCGCGGCTGTTTAAGCACGCCAAGTGGCTCAGGCTTAATTTTCTCTCGGGCGTCACGGAATTTGCGCGTGGAATAAGCATCAATCAAGAGCGCCTCGAAGAGATCGCCAACAACTTCGATCCGGCCAGCCCCGAGGAACTCAGGGAGGCTATCGGCGCGGGCGCGTTGATTCCGCCGAAGACACCAGCTCAGCAGGCGGCCCTCGATCGCCTGGAGACGCAGCTTGCCCTCATCGAAGGCTGGGTCGACGTGGTGACCGAGGCGGCTACGGTTCGACTGCCGCGGGTTGATGCCATCGCCGAGACTGTTCGGCGCCGACGTGCCTCGGGCGGTCCGGCCGAGTCGGCGCTTGCGTCGCTGGTCGGCCTCGAGCTTCGACCGAGGCGCCTCCGCGACGCGGTGAAGATGTGGAAAAGCGTGACGGATGCTGTCGGCATTGCAGGCCGAGACGCGCTGTGGGATCATCCGGACGCGGTGCCGACGACGGGCGACCTAGACAACCCCGACGCCCTGGTTGCTCGCCTCGCGGCGACGGCTCGGGGCGAGGCTCCCGCTCCCGACGAGATGGACAAGGCGCTCGAAGACCTGCTGGGGGGCAAGGATTTTGGACCTGCGCCCGATTAGGGTGTGGATGCTTCACGCGAAGCCCGGACGACACGCGACATCATGCCGGCATGCATCGCATCGACCGTCGCCTTCCCCTGTTGTGGCGAACCCCCACAGACGTTCAGGTTGGCTTTGCCGTGCCTGTCGTCATCCTTTCTGATCTGAGTCCGGCGCACGAGTATCTGCTCTCCGCGCTGCACAGTGGAGTCAGTGACGTCTCGCTGCGAGCGCTCGGGGCTCAACGCGGACTCAGCGACGCCGACGTCACGGCGTTTCTGCACCGACTTGAGCCCTGCCTCGAAAAGGCGCTGCCCACCCTCACCGCGATCGCCATCGACGGTACCGGCCTCGGTGCCGCCCGCCTCAGTCACGTTTTCACTGAACACGGTTTTGACGTTGTGCCGGCGCACGAGCTTGCCCAGCCGAAACCTGGAACCGCACGGAACCCGGTCGGGCCGATCGCTCTCGTCGTGGCCACTATGGCCATGCCCGCGGCACGATGTGGCCTCTGGCTTCGTCGAGACATTCCACACATTCCCGTGCTCTGGCTCGACACCGAGGTTCGGATCGGTCCCCTCATCACCCCCGGTCAGACAGCGTGTTGGCACTGCATGGAGCTTGCGCGATGTGAACAAGACCCGGCCTACCAGGCGATGGTGACTCAAGTAGCCGGCAAACCCGCGGCAAGTGAGACCCTTCGGTTGGCCACGGAGGTGGGCGTGCGGCTCTCGCGGTGGCTCGACGGCAGTGATGCGCCACCGGCGGGCACAGCGCTGAAACT